>JALQZD010000052.1 GCA_023258495.1 Polaribacter sp. | reverse complement strand
CATCCAGAACGAGTGGAATAGAAACAATGTAATGGTCAATATCTATAATAATATCATTTTCTTTAAACTCTTTGTAAACTGCCAAGGATTCTATTTCTTGAAGTAATTCTTTTTCAAAAATGTAGGAATAATTGTTTCTAAACTTTTCTCTCAATGGAACTAATATTTCCTCTAAAAGTACAAATTATGAAATGAACTTAAACAATTCCTTCATATTAGAAATTTTCGGAATTTCAAGATTTTGTAACTCTTTGATATTGAATTCACTTTTGTAAGCTACAACATCAAATCCTCCATTTTGAGCGGCTGTAATACCTGCTAAACTGTCCTCAACCACAAGGCAATCTTTTGGAGCGAAGCCCATCGTTTTTGCGGCTAATAAAAAGACATCGGGTTCAGGTTTCCATGTATTGACCATGTAACAACTGAAAATCTTTCCTTCAAAAAAAGAATATAGGCCTGTCGTTTTAAGATTTAACTCAATCTTATTTACAGGTCCACTTGAGGCAACGCAGAAGGGGAGCTCGAGCCTTTTTAAGACGTCTTTAATTCCGGGAATAGGTTGTAATTGTTCTTTGAATTGTTGAAAAGATCGCGTTCTGAAGTCCTTTTCAAAATTATCAGGAAGCTTAATTTTTCCATATTGAGAAATGGTCTCCATACAGGTGTACAGCGATTTCCCAATAAAATGATCAATGGCGAAATGCATATCAATCGCCACCCCTAATTCGGCTGCCATGGTAATGAGCATCTGATTCGCAATAGGTTCGCTATCAACCAACACTCCGTCGCAATCAAAAATGATGCATTTATATTTCATGAATTACGAACGAATAATGTACGGGTTTTCATTTTTGTAATTACGGACTATGAAATCCAATGTAGCTTCCAGCAAATTCCCCATATTATTTGATTTTTTAAAGTTGACATCACCCGTTAATTCAAATAATCCTCTTCGCAGTTCTTCGATTTTCTCCTTTGTTGATATTTGATCCGCCTTCATACAAGAAACAAGTTCGTCGAGTCGCTCCTTTTCGCTTGTAACACGTTTTGCCAAGAGCGAACGTTCTTCTCTTTCATATTGTTCAACAGATTCTGGAGCTAAAACATCGAGGGTCATGTTCACAAACGCATTGTTTTCCTTTAAAAATTGAGGTTTATAGACCTTAGGATTACCTTCATAGCTCTGTTGGTCGAAGTCCACCGCGCGAATTCGATATTGTTTTCTATCGAAGTCATAAGTAATCACAATCACATAATTATATGAGCGCATATCTGCTAATAACCGGACAAAGCAACGTTCATTAAACTTTACAAATTCCTTAGCTAATGCCCGTTTATCTTGTTCGCTAATATCTCCCAGGTATTCATTGATGTAGGTATCCCCTGGAATACCCGATATGTGTTCTTCGATTAAGGTGTCTTTATGAACCAAAAAGTTGATGTGATTTGGAGATAAAAGATGCTCTAATTCTAATCCGTAAATGCGAGAGGCGTCAGCCTTTTTTACATATAAATAAATGTAATTATCATTTAAAATATTTCGAACTTTAATACGAAAGGGCTTTGTATTTCCGAAGGTACAGAAATCGATACGGTCAATATTTAAATATGGAAGTATAGCATCGCTTCCATCAGCATGCAAAATGGAGTACATGCGTTTCAAACTGTTTTCGATTTCCTCACGTTCGTGCTCTGCATAGTAACAACTCACCCAGAGGGTGTCTTTGTCGTTCTCATCAAAAATTTCTACGGCACCCTGAAATCGAAGTAAATCATCATAAAAAATTGGAATTTTAATATTTCGAGCATGATCAGTAAGGTACTTCGAGAGTGGTTCAGAAATAGGATATGCAGGTTTTTTCTTTGAAATTAATTTCTCATCCATGGTCTGCGATCGTTTGGGTATCAATTACTGCCAAATTACAATATTTATCTTGTTTATGATTCAATTGAACCAGACGAATACTTTCTCCTTCCAAGCTGATTTGTTCAAGCCAATTAACCATCGAATGAACCATCAAATATTTATTGAAACTGATAAACTTTTATCCAGTCAACATACATTTTTTGCGGAAAAACCGTTGAGGTATCTGGTCGTCCAGCATTTTTTCCTCCTACTGCAATATTCAGTAATAGAAAGAAATCCTTTCGGAACTCATCGTATACCTTATCCGTAATGTCTTTGGAAGCGAAAGTATTTCCGTCCACACGCCAAATCATTTTTTCTGGAGTCCATTCTAGTTCAAATTCATGAAACTTATCAGCAAAACTTCCTTCTTTCAAATGATAGCCTACTGCACCCATCATATTGTGTTTTCCTTCTTCATTGGCATAGTGAATATTTGCTTCAACGACGGCATCACTCTCGGTTCCCCACAATTCTAAAATGTCTATTTCACCCGTAAATGGCCAAGGTGTATCTCCACCATTTTCATTAATGTTTGCTCCCAACATCCAGAAAGCAGGCCAAATTCCTTTTCCTTTTGGTAGTTTGATGCTTGCAACAACTTTTCCGTAGGTGAAAAAGAATTTTTGTGCTGTATTCAATCGGGCAGAGGTGTATTGGTCAGACTCATGAGTTTCACTTTCGTGAATGGTCTCGATGATTAAATTTCCATCCTTTACATAAGAATTCTTCACATCATCGGTATACCGTTGCCATTCGTCGTTAAAACGCCCTGCGGGCTCTACTTGTCGATTCCAATGATCTAAATTCAACGTATCTCCTTCAAAATTATCTTCCCAGATAAGGGTATATTCTTTTGTCTTGTTTTCCATTTTTTTGTCTGTTGATAATGAGTTTTTACATGATAATTGAATTGTTACCAATGCCAGTACAATTAGTTTCCAAAGACGGTTGAATGTAGTTCTCATGAGTTTTTTTTGGATGATCTAAGG
>JALQZD010000361.1 GCA_023258495.1 Polaribacter sp. | reverse complement strand
AATACATTTTTCATAATGATCAATTATCTGCGGAACAATATTCTCAATCGTAGTTACAATTTCAGGCTGAGCAGACTTATTATAATAGGTATGATTGTCTATCGCTTTTTGGATGGTGCCGCTTCTCTTTACAAAATTTCCAGTGAAATTATTTAAAGAGACATCAGTGAAAAAATTCGGAATGTATTTTCCTTTAAAATCTCCAATTTCGAGGTTATTCGCCTTTATCAATTTTAAAAACGATTTCCCTATTTCTTGAAATTCTTCCGTCAGGGAATCCTGAAGTTTTTTTAGCTGATTGTACAGCGATTTATATTCTTGTAACGATCGCTTTGATACGATTTTAACATACGGAGCGTCATCTTCACGCAAAATGATTTTAGCCACATCATTCAATTCTCTGGTGATGTCCCAGCTTTTATCTTCATCCGTTTTCGCGACAGCAAAATCAATTAGAAATTCTGTCAGTTCTTTATGGGTACCAATCTTCGAAATCAGATTTTCTACCGCTTCATTTAAAATCAATTCCCCGTCCAGCTCCACCTCAAAATTCATTGGTAATTTTAAATCATAGGCAAAACTTTTAATCAGCCTATGGGTAAAACTATCAATCGTATTGATGGAAAATGCTGAGTAATATTGAAGTATATTTTTGAGTATCTCCTGACTCCTTTGTTGCAACTCCGAAAGCTCCAATCCTAAATTGGCTTGGATTTCGGAAATAAGCGTATTTACCTTTCCTTCCGACAGCATCTCAAGATGACTCAAAACGCGCTCTTTCATTTCATTGGCCGCCTTATTTGTAAAGGTAATCGCCAAAATTCGCTGAAAGGTATTCGGATCGGGATTCCCTAAAATAATTTGAAGATATTCCCTGGCAATGGTATAGGTTTTCCCACTTCCTGCGGATGCGTTATAGACATGAAAAGTGGCTTCGTTTTGCAATTGAATTTAGTGGTTTGGAATCAAACGAAGATACTGAAAAGAAGGCCGAGAATCAAGAACTAAAGTGATTGTCTATCCAAGTCCTACATCTAAACTCATCATCACGATGAATCCGCCGATAAAGCCTAATGTCGCAATGTCGGTGTACTTATCGCGCTGAGTTTCGGGGATTACTTCTTCTACCACAACGAAAATCATGGCTCCGGCAGCAAACGCAAGTGCATATGGTAAAATTGGTGTGAAAAACGAAACTGCAAGCGCTCCTAAAACGGCTGCCATTGGCTCCACAACAGCCGATAACTGACCATACCAAAAACTTTTACGTCTCGAAATTCCTTGTCTTCGTAAGGGCATTGCCACGGCAAATCCTTCTGGAAAATTCTGAATTCCAATACCAATCGCTAAGCTGATTGCAGCAACAATTAATTCTGTTTGTTCCGCTCCGACTAGGGTTGATGCTGCTCCAAACAGCACGCCAACCGCTAATCCTTCAGGTATATTGTGCAAGGTAATGGCTAACACTAACAAAGTGGTTCGATGCCAATTGGTTTTAACACCCTCTGCCTCATTTTCTTTAAAGTTGATATGCAAATGCGGCAACCATTTATCCATTCCGAATAGGGCCAAAGCTCCTAGTGCAAATCCTAATGCTGATGGCAGTACTTTTAAAAACCCTTCTCCCGGACTGTTATCAATGGCCGGTGACAACAAACTCCAGAAACTTGCGGCAACCATCACTCCTCCCGTAAATCCGAGCATTCCGTCCAACACAGCACGGTTCATTTTTTTGAAGAAAAACACCAAACTTGCACCTAAGGCAGTCAATCCCCAGGTGAATAATGAGGCATAAAGTGCTGCCAAAATTGGATGTTCTTTACCAAAAGAAACTAATTGATCGAAAGTACTCATTGCAATTGAATATAAAGGTTAGCCGCTATTTTTTTTGATATGTTCATGTTTCGATTTGCAATTTGAATATGGGTGGATTCATCAAAAGCTTCTTTATCCATTACTTTGATTTGATCACCCAATTTGATATTTTGTTTGTCTAAATACTGAAGAAAATCTGAAGACGAATCTTTTACTCCAATACAAATTCCCGATTCTCCCTTTTTCAGATTCGACAATAATGTCTTTTCAATAGTTTGAAGGTTTCCATCTTTATCTGGAATGGGATCACCATGCGGATCGGTCTTTGGAAACCCCAAAAAGGAATCGAGCTCTTCCATTAACTTTTTCGATTTGATATGCTCGAGTTGTTCTGCTACATCGTGCACCTCATCCCAGGTGAAATTTAATTTATCAACCAGAAAAACTTCCCATAGACGATGTTTCCGAACCACAGAAGCCGCTATCAGCTTTCCTTTTTTCGTCAAGTTGACACCATAATACTTCTTGTATTCTACCAGTTTTTTGTCTGATAATTTCTTAATCATATCAGAAACTGACGATGCTTTGGTATCCAATTTATTAGCAATATCACTGGTACTCACCCCCTTCTGAGATGGATTCCCCAGGTGATAAATGGCTTTCAAATAATTTTCTTCAGACTGACTAAACATAAATTTTGAAAACACAAATCTACAAATATTTGATTTATTAAAATAATTTTTTAGTCTTGTCTAATTATTAATTTATATTTGCAAAAACTATTCTATGAAAATACGATTATTTGTTGCATTTTTATTGTTGAGTTTTTCTGCACTAACTCAGGTAGTCAAAGGAACAATCACTTCCGAAAACGGAGATGTTTTACCCTACGCTACCATCAGAATTGCCAATTCAAACACCGCTGTGACAACTGATGAAAATGGCGAGTATTCGATCAAAGTATCCGAAAAATCAATAGTGTTGATTGTGTCTTACACTGGCTTTATTACACAACGCAAAAACATCAGGTTCCGAACCCAGAGTGTGATTCAAAATTTTGTTTTAAAAGAACAATCTGAATTATTAAATCAGATTACCATCACGGGAACACGAACAAATAAACGGCAAACCAACAGTCCGATTATTGTTGATGTCATCAATAAAGTCAAACTTGAAAATGTACAGGCTTGTAACTTATCGGAAAGTTTGAATTTTCAAACGGGATTACGCGTCGAAACCGATTGTCAGACCTGTAACTATACCCAATTACGGATGAACGGATTAGCTGGAGGCTATTCTCAAATTCTAATTAATGGACGCCCGATTTTTAGTCCCTTGACCAGTTTATATGGATTGGAACAAGTTCCAGCAAATATGATAGAACGAATTGAAGTTGTTCGCGGCGGAGGTTCAGCTTTGTACGGCTCAAGTGCAGTTGGTGGCACTGTAAATGTCATCACTAGAATCCCAAAGAAAAACGATTATGCAATTAGCTATACTTTTCAAAATATCAGTGGAACGAGCGATCAAATTATTGCTGGAAACGCGACGGTAGTTAATGACAAAAAAAATGCGGGT
>JALQZD010000331.1 GCA_023258495.1 Polaribacter sp. | reverse complement strand
ATAATAATGCCTGTGGATTCGCGCAAAGAGAAACCATTGCACAAGCCTATGTGGATGCTTTAGCTGGTGATCCAGTATCAGCTTTTGGTGGAATCCTTATTTCAAATACAGAAATTGATGCATCAACCGCCGAAGAAATTCATAAGTTATTTTGTGAAGTAGTAATTGCTCCAAGTTATACTGAAGACGCTTTAAAAATTTTAAAAGGGAAAAAGAATAGAATCATCTTAATTCAAAAAGAGGTTGAACTTCCAAAAACATTGGTAAGAACGAGTCTGAATGGCTTATTGGTACAGGATAAGGATTTTATCACTGATAAAATAGATGATGTAACCTATGCGACCAACGAAAAGCCAACAGCAGATCAATTAGGAGATTTGATTTTTGCTTCAAAGATTTGTAAAAACACAAAATCAAATACAATTGTATTGGCAAAAGGAAGGCAATTATTAGCTAGTGGAACTGGACAAACAAGTCGTGTGGATGCCTTAAACCAGGCGATCGAAAAGGCAAAAAAATTCGGATTTGACTTAAATGGCGCAGTGATGGCTAGCGACGCCTTTTTCCCATTCCCAGATTGTGTTGAGATTGCAGATAAAGCAGGAATCACGAGTGTAATTCAACCAGGAGGTTCAATTAAAGACCAATTAACTATTGATTATTGCAATGAAAATGGACTTGCAATGGTGACAACCGGAACAAGACATTTTAAGCATTAAAATCATCTTGAAAAGATTTAATTTGTTAGATTTGTAAGGATATCATTCACCTTAATTGAACTTTATTCTATGGGCTTTTTTGATTTTATGACAGAAGACATTGCGATTGACTTGGGTACCGCGAATACCTTAATCATCCATAATGGTAAAGTTGTAATCGATAGTCCTTCTATCGTCGCACGAAATCGCGCCTCGGGTAAAATCATCGCCATTGGTAAAGAAGCCAATTTGATGCAGGGAAAAACCCATGAGAATATCAAAACGATTCGTCCATTAAAAGATGGTGTAATTGCTGATTTCCAAGCTTCTGAGGAAATGATAAAAGAGTTTGTAAAACAAATTCCGTCTATCAAGAAAAAAATCTTTCCTCCTGCCCTTCGCATGGTAATTTGTATTCCATCCGGAATTACAGAAGTGGAAAAAAGAGCGGTTCGTGACTCTGCAAAACACATGAACGCAAAGGAGATATACCTTATCTATGAACCTATGGCGGCAGCTATTGGTGTTGGTATTGACATCATGGAACCAAAAGGAAATATGATTATCGATATCGGTGGAGGTACTACAGAAATTGCTGTAATTGCCTTGGGCGGAATCGTATGTGATCAGTCTGTAAAAGTAGCCGGTGATTTATTCACGAGTGATATCATGTATTACATGAGAACACAGCACAATTTACATGTTGGTGAACGTACAGCCGAAAAAGTAAAAATCCAAATAGGAGCCGCAACAGAAGATTTGGATGACCCGCCAGAAGAAATGCTGGTGCAAGGTAGAGACTTATTGAGTGGTAAACCAAAACAAGTACAGGTTTCTTATCGAGAAATTGCAAAGGCTCTAGACAAATCGATCTTGCGTATTGAAGATGCCGTCATGGAAACCTTATCTAAAACTCCACCAGAATTAGCAGCAGATATTTACAATACTGGTATCTATTTAGCAGGAGGTGGATCTATGCTCAGAGGGTTGGATAAACGTTTATCTAGAAAAACAGATTTACCTGTTTATGTGACAGAAGATCCATTGAGAGCCGTTGTGCGTGGAACCGGAATTGCCTTAAAAGAACTAAACAAGTATAAGAACGTACTAATGAAATAATACTTAGCCCGATCATATGCAGCAAATCGTTTATTTCTTTCAACGCTACAAGTACTTTTTGCTGTTTGTATGTTTAGAGCTAATTTCATTAAGTCTCATCTTTACAAACCTCAATTACCAGCAGAGCAAATTCATTTCATCCTCTAACTTTTTAGTAGGCGGATTGTATGAAAAGATTTCCAATACTAAAGATTATCTCAGCCTAAAAGAAATCAATGAAACCTTAGTAGAGGAAAATAATCAGCTGCGTAATCTGTTGGATTCTCAAAACAAAAGTGGTGGATTTTTGATAACGAATGACTCCGCACTTTCGAACAATAAGTTTACCTACATAAATGCCAAAATCATTAATAATAATTTCAATTCAGCATTTAATTTTTTGACTATTGATGCTGGGGAAAATCGGGGAATTGAATCAGAAATGGCTGTGATTAACGGAAAAGGAGTGATTGGTATAACAGATCAGAGTTCTTCAAAATATGCCAGGATTCAATCTATTTTGAATAAAAATACACGCATCAATGCCCGATTGAAAAACACCAATTACTTTGGTACACTTTCCTGGAATGGCGAAGATTACAATGTAGTACAGTTGATTGATATTCCAAGACAAGCACCAGTGAATGTGGGAGATACAATTGAAACCGGTGGAAAATCGACCATCTTCCCAGAAGCCATTCCAATTGGTTATGTTTCTAAAATTGATGAAGCGCAGAAAAGTGTTGATAACGAAATTTACGTGACGCTCTTTAATGATATGAGTAACTTGAAATACGTATACATCATTAAAAATCATGATAAGAAAGAAATTTTAAAACTAGAGAATATCAATAATGAATAAGACCTTGTACCTCATAGTGCTATTTTTCTTTCTAATTGGATTACAAGTTTTTGTCCTAAATAATATTCTGTTATTTGGATTCATAAATCCTTACTTATACATTGCTTTTGTATTCTTCTTCCCTTTAAAAGAAAATCGATACAACCTTCTATTCACCAGTTTTTTAATGGGAATCGCAGTTGATTTTTTCGCTGATACCGGAGGTGTTCACGCATTTGCAACGGTATTCATCGCCTATTTCCGATTATTCTTTATCAAAGTATTCTTTAATAAACTAGAAGCCGATTATCCCTTTTTTAAACTTAAAGAAGAACCCTTTGGTAAAGTTTTCAATTACATCATAACGCTAACCATCCTTCATCATTTTTTACTCTTTGCATTTTCAAATTTTAGCTTTAATAATTTTTCAAATGTCATTTTGAATACACTTTATTCTGCTATTTTTACGTTAGTATTATTTTTTTCAGGATCATATATTTTCACAAAAGACTATTAGATGCGTAGGAGCTTTTTGCTGTATTTTTTTGTTGGAGTTACTGGATTGATTTTCGTTGGTAGATTATTTCAATTGCAGGTAATTCGTGGTGCCAATTACGACCCTATTAACAATGCAACGGTAAAACTAGAATTCATTTATCCAGAACGTGGATACATCTATGATCGCAATGGGAAACTTCTCGTTGCGAACCAAGTTTCGTATGATGTAATGGTTCAACCCAATAGAGTCAAACCGATTGATACGCTTGAATTTTGCCAATTACTAAAAATAGACAAAGAGGACTTTTTGAAAAGATTTCGAAAAGCAGAGCGCTATGCCACCTATTTACCTTCTGTGTTTTTAAAACAATTGGCAAAGGAAGACTTTGCCTACCTACAAGAAAAACTACACAAGTTTCAAGGATTCTACATTCAAAAACGAATTATTAGAAATTATCCAATCAAAGCGGCAGCGAATGTTCTTGGTTATATTGGTGAGGTTAATGAGCAGAAAGCACGGAATAATAAATATTATCAGCAAGGTGAATTAGAAGGAAAAGACGGAGTTGAAAAACAATATGAGCAATATTTAAGAGGGAAAAAAGGTAAAAGATATCTCCAACGAAATAATCTTAACCGGGTGACGGGTTCTTATAAAAAAGGAGCCTTTGATACCCTACCGATTAATGGAAAAGATTTACAACTTACATTGGATATCAATCTTCAATTATATGCTCAAAAATTGATGAATGGCAAACGAGGCGGAATTGTCGCCTTGGAACCATCGTCTGGAGAAATACTGGCCTTAGTCACTTCACCATCTTATGATCCCAACATGCTAGTAGGAAGACAACGTTCAAAAAATTCGGTTTTGTTATTTAGAGATTCTATAAATAAACCTACCTATGACCGTGGATTGTCGGCTGTGTATCCTCCAGGATCACCATTCAAAATGATGAATGCATTGATTGCATTACAAGAAAATGTGATCAATGAAAATACTCGATTTACCTGTTATGGCGGATATAGATACGGATCTCGCCCTCATGAATTTATGAGATGTCACTGCGATATTTATGGTAAACCTTTGTCGCTTAAAACAGCTATTTCCAGGTCGTGTAACAGTTATTTTTCCAATACCTACAAACGCATTGTAGAAAAGGATAATAATCCGAAAGAAGGAATGAATAATTGGAATCAGCATATTACGAGCTTTGGCCTAGGAAATTATTTGGGTTATGATCTTCCTTCGGGTCAGAAAGGATTAATTCCGAATGGAGCATATTATGACAGACGTTACCGTTATGCCTGGAATGCTTCAACGAATATTTCCAATGCTATTGGTCAAGGGGAAGTATTAACAACTCCTATTCAATTGGCAAATTTTACAGCTGCCATTGCGAATCGAGGATATTTCTATACGCCACATATCGTTAAGAAAATAAATAATGAGCGTATTGATAATCAAAAATATTCAGTCCCAAAACAAACTACTATAGATAAGAAAAATTTCGGCCCAGTAATCGAAGCAATGCACGAAGTATTTAAAACAGGAACCGGAAAATGGAGTCGAATTAAAGGAATTGAAATTTGCGGAAAAACAGGGACTGCAGAAAACTTTACGCTGATAAATGGATTTAAAGAACAATTAGAAGATCACTCCATTCTAGTGGCATTTGCACCAAAAGAAAATCCGAAAATTGCCCTTGCCGTATTTGTAGAAAATGGGGGTTACGGTTCAACTATTGCAGCACCCATCACAAGTTTAATCATTGAAAAATACATCAAAGGAGAAATTTCTCCATCGAATAAATATCGAGAGCAACAAATGCTGTCTTTAAGTCTTGAAAAGGTGTACAAGAAATTAATTCAAAAACCTAAAGATCTTGAGACGAGAGAAGAATAATATTTTTGCTGATGTCGATTGGCTTTTGATATTTATCTATATACTCTTGATTGGATTCGGATGGATGAATATTTACGCTGCTTCCAGCTCTCCCGATGCGAATGGATTATTCGATTTCAGTACGCGATACGGAAAACAATTCATTTGGATTGCACTTTGTCTGCCAATCGTGATTATCATACTATTTTTCAACTCTAAGTTTTACGAACAGTTTGCCAGTATTTTTTACTTCATATCATTGCTCGCATTACTCTTATTATTCGTATTTGGTAAAGAGATAAATGGTGCTCGGTCCTGGTTCAGCTTTGGCGGGATGAGTCTTCAACCCTCTGAATTTGCAAAAACATTTACGGCACTTGCTGTGGCTAAATTGATGAGTGACCGAACCTATAATTTGGACTTGATAAAAAATCAGATTAAGGCTTTTATCATCATATTTCTACCTGCATTTTTCATATTGCTACAACCAGATGCCGGTTCGGCATTAATCTATTTTTCGTTCTTCTTTGTGTTAAATCGAGAAGGATTAACCATTAAATATATCTTAATGGGAATAGGGTTAATTGTAGGGTTTATTCTAACCATTTTATATGGCAAAGCAATTACATTATTATGGCTATTAGGCATATTGACAGTAATTATGGCTTATTTCATTTACAGGCAAGGTAGTCGTTTTCTTCGTTTCCAATGGTATAAAATAGTCTTGTCTTATGTGGTGATTTTACTATATATCTTAATCGTAAACTACACCTATAACTCCGTATTTAAACAACATCACAGAGATCGATTTGAAGTACTATTGGGTTTAAAAGTTGATACCAAAAATATTGGGTACAATACCTATCAATCGCAATTGACTATTAGTTCGGGAGGCGTTTCAGGAAAAGGATTCTTGAAAGGAGACATCACACAGGGAAACTTTGTTCCTGAGCAGGATACTGATTATATTTTCAGCACAGTCGGAGAAGAATGGGGATTTATTGGCAGTACAGCCGTCATCATTCTATTCATGTTTCTCATTTTCCGAATCATCGCTTTGTCAGAGACCAATCCCAATAAATTTGGTCGAATCTATGGATATGGAGTTGCATCCATATTGTTTTTCCACCTTTTCGTGAACGTCGGAATGGTGATTGGTTTGTTGCCAACTGTCGGAATCCCACTTCCATTTTTCAGCTACGGAGGTTCTTCACTGTGGGGATTCACGATCTTACTATTTATTTTTATTCGATTGGATGCTCATAAATCCTACGATTGGTAGCAAAAAAAAACTCTGAACAAAAGTTCAGAGTCCTAATTCCTTGGATGGATCGTCTTATAAAGAAGCTACCTTCTTTGTTAATTGAGACTTTAAATTAGCCGCCTTGTTTTTGTGAATGATGTTACGCTTTGCAAGCTTGTCTAACATTCCAACAACAGCAGGTAATTTTTCTTCTGCTTCCTTTTTGTCTTCTAAAGCACGCAAATCTCTTACAGCGTTTCTAGTTGTCTTATGCTGGTAACGGTTACGTAATCTTTTCGCTTCGTCGCTTCTTACTCTCTTTAATGCTGACTTATGATTTGCCATTTACTTAGTTTTTTTTCTTGTAGTCCGTACGGGAATCGAACCCGTGTTACCAGGATGAAAACCTGGCGTCCTAACCCCTAGACGAACGGACCATGTGTTTTATGCGGATGCAAATATACAATGATTTTAAATATCTACAATGATTTTTAAAATTTTTTTCTAGTATGCTTTTGCGAACAAAACTCTTCGTTTTGATGGCTTCCCTGTTAACACACATAACCCTTCTTCTTCCTTACTATCATTAGGAATACAACGAATTGTCGCCTTCGTTAATTCTTTAATTTTATCTTCAGTTTCGGCAGTTCCATCCCAATGCGCAGCAACGAATCCACCTTTATTTTTAATAGCACCTTTAAAATCTTCAAAAGAATCAACAATAGTTGTATGTGCTGCTCTAAAATCAACCGCTCGTTGATATAAATTCTCTTGAATTTCATGTAATAAATCCGATACCTTTACAACTACCTCAGATTGATTTACACTTTGCTTTTCAAAAGTATCTCTCCTAGCAATTTCTAAAGTGCCATTTTCCAAATCTCTTTTCCCCATTGCAATTCGAACTGGCACACCTTTCAATTCATATTCGGCAAACTTTGCACCTGGTCTTAGAGTATCTCGATTATCAAACTTCACGGAAATTCCTTTCGCTTTCAAAGCATCAATAATTGGATCTAATTTTTCTGAAATTTGCTGTAACTGCTCTTCACCTTTATATATAGGCACAATCACTACCTGTATTGGCGCCAACTTCGGAGGTAAGACCAGTCCATTGTCATCTGAGTGCGTCATAATAAGCCCTCCGATTAATCGAGTGGAAACTCCCCATGAGGTTGCCCAAACATATTCTAATTTTCCTTCTCTTGATGTAAACTTTACATCGAATGCATTGGCAAAATTCTGACCTAAAAAATGACTTGTTCCAGCTTGTAAGGCTTTTCCGTCTTGCATCAAGGCTTCTATCGTATAGGTTTCCAAGGCACCTGCAAAACGCTCGCTCTCCGTTTTTGCTCCTCTCACTACAGGCATTGCCATATATTGTTCAGCAAACGTAGCATAAACTTCCTGCATCTGCTTTGCCTCATCGATGGCCTCTTTTTCTGTTGCATGTGCCGTATGTCCTTCTTGCCATAAAAATTCGGCAGTTCTCAAAAACAGTCGTGTTCTCATTTCCCATCGAACAACATTGGCCCACTGATTAATTAATAATGGTAAATCTCTGTACGACTGAATCCATCCTTTAAATGTGTTCCAAATAATTGCTTCGGATGTTGGTCGAACAACCAATTCTTCCTCCAGTTTAGCCTCTGGATCTACTCGAAGTTTCCCTTCTTTTTCAGGGTCATTCTGCAATCGATAATGCGTTACAACGGCGCACTCTTTTGCAAATCCTTCTGCATTTTTCTCCTCGGCTTCAAATAAACTTTTAGGAACAAATAAAGGGAAATAGGCATTTTGATGACCTGTCTCTTTAAACATGTGATCTAACTGATGCTGCATTTTTTCCCAAATCGCGTATCCGTAGGGCTTAATAACCATACATCCTCTAACTGCTGATGTTTCAGCTAAATCGGCTTTAATTACCAATTCATTATACCATCTGGAATAATCTTCAGTTCTTGATGTTAACTTCTTACTCATATCCTAAGAGTTTGGCACAAATATTGTTATTTTTATTAAGGAAAACTTTAATCTTTCGATTAGAGTTGACAAAACTACTATAAATTAACGACAGACCAAGTATTGTTTTCTAATTTATAGCGTTGTCTAATCAATAAAATACAGTGTATGAAATCAAATAATTTTTCAAATCGGTTTGCAAAGAATATTGGACTTTTAAGTCTTGTAAGTGTATTTTTGATTTCATGCGGATCTTACCAATCTGTTTATAATGATGATGGTATTTATGATGATGACACGTATGTCAAAAAAGAAACAAAGCCAAAAGTCGTTGTTATCGATAATACTCGAGATCTTCAAAACTACGAAGACAACTATTTTTCAAGAAGACTTTCAGAATTAGAATCTATTGAAAATGATGAAATTTTCACGGATGTCGACAACTATACTTCCAACGATACCATTTATACCGAAAACTACAACTCCAATAACAATGGTTGGGGTTATGGTAGTGATCATACGATAGTAAATATCAACCTAAATACAAATCCATTCTGGTACGGAAACTTATATGGCCCCTGGAATTGGGGATTCTATGACTGGGGATGGAACAATTGGGGATGGAACAATTGGGCTTGGTCACCATGGCGATGGAATCGATGGGGTTGGAACTCATGGGCCTGGTCTCCTTGGGGTTGGAACCGTTGGAGTTGGAATCGATGGGGATGGAACAACTGGGGTTGGAATAATTGGGCCTGGAACAACAACTTCAACCGAAACCGCTATTATGGCAAACGTGCATATACCAATGTCAATAGAAGATCAAATTCAACAATTACGAGATCCAAATTTGTGAACTCAAATCGTAGGAGTAACTCAAGAATTCAAGGAAATTCAAGTACTATCCGAAGAAACGGAAGAGTTGTAAACCCAACCAGAAGTGGAAATAGTACAATTCGAGGGAATTCGAATACCGTTCGTAGAAATAATTCAAGGGGAAATTCCTCTACACGAAGAGGGTCTTCTACTCGAAGAAACAATAGCTATACGCCTAGTAGAACAAGAAGTACTAATCGATATACACCTAGTCGATCTCGAAGTTCAAGTACATCAAGAGGAACAAGATCGTCTTCAAGAAGTACTCGAGGATCATCATCTAGAAGAGGCAATTAATTGGTTGCGAAGTAAACATTAAAATTTTACCTATGAAAAAATTAATAGTAGCAGCGATATTCATCGCAATGGGAAACACATCCTTTTCTCAATCGTTAGGCTATCAGGATTTAGCCCTTTTATTCTCTCAGAATCAGCAACAGGGAACAGCAAGATTCAATGCTATGGGAGGAGCATTCGGAGCCTTAGGTGGCGACCTATCTGCAATCTCTATAAATCCTGCCGGACTTTCAATTTTTAATAAAAGTATCTTTTCGGGAACATTAAATTCGAGACGTACAGATATTTCAAGTGTATACTACGGCAACGGAATAACAACTCAAGAGGAATTTATCAATTTATCTCAAGGTGGTGCCGTACTCGTTTTTGACAGTTCTTATACGTCAGACTGGAACAAATTTGCTTTAGGATTCAATTACAGAATTACAAATGACTTTGATGCAAATTGGTTGGCTTCTGGAAATAGCGGCGTAGCAACCTTTACAGAGTTTCCTTTAGATAATGGCAATCCACCAAACCAATATGATGTCGCCGAAAATCAATTTTTTAATAATCGTTACAATGGTGAATTATCCGAATTAAGCGTCGGATTATCTGCCGTGCATCAGAATAAATTCTACTTAGGATTAGGCTTAAATTTTGTGGATTTAAATTTTGTTCAGCAGTCTGCATTAACAGAACAAAATCGAGATAGTAACGGAAATACCTTAGATGCAGATCTATACCAGGAAAATTATACTACAGGTGTTGGTTTTGGTGCTAATCTCGGATTTATTTACAAGGCTCACAAAAACTTTAGATTTGGATTTTCTTACCAGACTCCAACATGGTTTTCAGAAATTATTGAAGAAAGTAATATCGTAAATAATGACGGATATTTTGGAGATACGCAAATTGCTGTGAGTAATGATAACACCATTTACGATAATACTTTTGGAGGAAATTTACCTGTTCAAAATTTGCTGTATCGTTTAAGAACCCCAGGACAAATCACGGCGAGCGCCGCATTAATTATTGGGAAATTCGGATTGATTAGTGTAGATTATTCAAATCGATATTTCAGAAATATGAGATTGACCAATGACAATTTCGCTGCTGAAAATCAATTTTTCCAAAACGAACTTCAAAATACCAACAATTTAAATGTTGGGGCGGAATTGCGCTTCGACCGTTTCAGTATTCGAGGTGGATATCGCTATGCAGAAAGTCCAGATAAATTGGCAATCGAATCTGATCATTTCAAATCATATTCTATTGGTGCAGGATATAATTTCGGGACGTTCAAGTTGGATTTTTCATACAGTGACAGTAATCAAACTTCGGTTTACAATTTTTACCCAGGATTTAATGTCAATGCAGCAGATTTGTCCATAGATAACAAGATATTCACAGGAACAGTTACCATAAATCTATAGTAATCAAAAAGCCTTCAAAATAAAATTTGAAGGTTTTTTTAGCCCTCAATCTACTGCAGCTTTTTATATTTTTTACCGTAATTTTGCATTCTAAATTGAAAGCATGCAAGAGATAAGTGTAAGTATTCAGGAAACTACGAATCCGACGATATTAAAATTCAGTTGTAATTCTACTTTAATTCAAGGCGGAAGCTATGAATACGCCAATATTGATGAAGCGAAGAACTCCCCTTTAGCACAGCAATTATTTTATTTACCATTTGTAAAAAAGGTATATATCACTGCAAACTTCATTGCAATTCAACGTTATGATATTGTGGGGTGGAATGATGTTCAAGAAGAAGTTAGAGAACAGATCGAACTTTATTTGAATTCTGGTGCTTTGGTTGTGAATGAATCCATCCAAACAAATAAAAAAGAACCCATCGAAGTTTATGCAGAATCAACTCCAAATCCGGCAGTGATGAAATTTGGAGTCAATAAGGTTCTAACGGAGAATGATTTCGAATTTAAAAATATTGATGAAGCGAATAATGCTTCTCCTCTAGCCACTGAATTGTTCAGTTTTCCGTTTGTGAAAGAAGTCTTTATTTCAGACAATTATATTTCCATCAGCAAATATGATATGGTCGAATGGAATGATATTTTTGCTGAAGTTCGATCTTTTATCAGAGGCTATTTGCAAGACAATAAAACGGTAATCAATGAAAATGCACCTGTAAAAAAAGCACAGGAATTGCCTAAGGCAGGACAAAATGTAGTTTTAGAAGGAACCTCATCTAAAATTGTTGAAATCCTTGACGAATATATCAAACCAGCCGTTGCAAGTGACGGAGGAAATATTGCTTTTCAATCGTATGATGAGCAAAACAAAGTAGTGAGTGTAATTCTTCAGGGTGCTTGCAGTGGTTGTCCTTCTTCTACGGCTACGCTTAAAAATGGAATTGAAAATTTATTGAAAGAAATGCTTCCGAATCAGATTAATGAGGTGGTTGCAATTAATGGTTAATGATGGCGAAAGAGGTAAAACCTTATAAAGATTCTTCCTTAAGCAAAAAGGAGCAGGTAACGAAAATGTTTGATGCCATCTCTACCAATTACGATGGTTTAAATCGAGTGATTTCACTTGGCATCGATATGAAGTGGCGTAAAAAAGTCGTTGCTCTTGTAGGTGAGAACAATCCGAAACAAATTTTAGATATTGCCACCGGAACAGGCGATTTGGTATTGATGATGGCTGAATTAAAGCCAGACCGTATCGTAGGACTAGACATTTCTCCCGGAATGTTAGAAGTGGGTAAAGAAAAAGTAAAAAATGCCAATTTAGATGATATCGCTACGATGATGGTTGGTGATTCTGAAGATTTACCATTTGAGGATCATACTTTTGATGCTATCACAGTTTCTTTTGGGGTACGAAATTTTGGTGATTTGGATAAAGGACTGCAAGAAATTGCAAGAGTTCTGAAGGAATCCGGAGTACTTGTCATTTTAGAAACTTCAAATCCGACCAAGTTCCCAATCAAACAGGGATATAAATTTTACACCAATTTTATACTTCCGACAATCGGAAAATTATTTTCTAAAGATAAAGTTGCGTACAATTACCTTTCAGAATCTGCAAATGCTTTTCCATTTGGAGAAGCATTTAACAATATTTTGAAGAAAAACGGGTTTAAACATACGAAACACGAACCAGTGACATTTGGTTCAGCAACGATTTACACGGCAAGAAAATAAATGAGTAAAAAATCAATTCTTTTTCTTTTAGCAATCAGCTTTACCATCTCTACTTTGAGTCAGCGGAGACGAGTGGAAAATCTTCCAACATTTGATAAACGAAAAATTCACTACGGATTTTATCTTGGTCTCAACGATAATGACTTCAAGTTAAATCTCAGAAACAGTAGTGTAGCTAATGCTGATATCACTGTGGAACCTACCACAGGGTTCAATGTTGGGT
>JALQZD010000310.1 GCA_023258495.1 Polaribacter sp. | reverse complement strand
TTGTCCATTTAATTGAAAATCCGTATGAAAATTAAGTAATTTCATGATACCTAGGACAACATTTCATCCTTAGAAATGATTGGTAGATCAATTTTACCAGCAAGTTTATTACCCCAATCAGACCAGTTGTATTTTTTGGAGAACAAGTATAACATGACTGGATATAATACGATTACCGGAACGAACATTTCCCAGGTAACTGATGGCTCAGAGGTATCTATGAATAGCGCATCTGTTTGAAAAACCGTCCAATCTGTCGTCACTAAAAAAGCAGCAAAAATATTATTTGCAGCATGCAGGCCTAACGCTAATTCGGTGCCTTCATCCATCAGGGTTGTAATTCCAAAAAATAACCCCGTACCAATGTAAAATACCATAGTGATTTGGCCTAGTTTCTCTACCTCTGGGTTGGCTCCGTGAAGCAATCCAAAGAAAATAGAAGTCATCAGTAATGGGAATAATCGATTTTTTACTAACATTCCTAAACCCTGCATAAAATAGCCTCTGAATAAAAACTCCTCAAAACTGGTTTGAAAAGGCAAAAACAAAAAAGAAATCAGCACAAGAAGTAAAAACGGAACCGGCTTAAAATTGAAAACATAATTTTCTGGAGTCAATGCAATTGCGCCTAAGGTAGCGACAATCGCCAATACCGACCAGATTACAAAGGCATACTTAATCCTACCCCAATCTATTGATTTTCGGCTAGTTACAATGGATAAAAAGGTCTTCTTATGAATGTACTTAACTCCAATAAATAGTCCTAGTAGCGCAAACATAAACATTACCACGATTAGAAATAAGTACAAATTTTTATTGATACCAATTCCCATGAAATTATTGGCTGCTGCCTGGGTGAATTCGTTCAAATCTGCCGTATGAGATAGTGCTGCAAGAATCAAAGGAATAACCCCAAAAAATTGCCAAAATATAAACACGAGTATGAAGGTTACTACCCATGTATACCATTCATTATTTCCTTTATATGCTTTTTGAAAAAAATCCATTTCTAATCTAAAATTAAATTAAAGTTCCACGATTTAGCCGATTCTATCATTAAATACCCATTTTCAACGACCAATGGACTGTCTAAATTATTTGCAAATAAACCACCAGTTCCAAGTCCTTGCGGCATTTTATTTTGAGTTATGTAGGTGAATTGCGCAATGGCATTTAAGCCAATATTGCTTTCTAATGCCGAAGTAATCCACCAGCCACAATCGTATTGTTTTGCTAAGTTAATCCATTCCCGACTACCTTCAAAACCTCCAATTAAACTTGGTTTCAAAATGATATACTGCGGATGAATTTGCTCTAAAAGTTCTTTCTTTTTGTTGAAGGAAGTAATTCCGATAAGTTCTTCATCTAAGGCGATCGGCAAAGGTGTTTTACGGCATAATTCAGCCATTTCTTCAATTTGTCCCTGACGAATAGGTTGCTCAATGGAATGTAGGTCTAGTTCTGCTAAACGTTCCAATTTTGTAAATGCTTCATCTGATCTAAAGGCTCCGTTCGCATCTACCCTGAGTTCAATATCTGATGCCGAAAAATCTTTTCGAATTGCTTTCAAAAGCTCCAGCTCAGTTTCAAAATCAATAGCACCAATTTTCATTTTTATGCAAGAAAAGCCTTGTTCAATTTTATCAGTTATCTGATCTTTCATAAACTGCTTATCCCCCATCCAAATTAATCCGTTAATGTTTATGACATCCCAACCTTTTGAAAATTTTGATGAAAAAAAGGTGAATGGATCAGAATTTTCAAAGGATAAAAACGCCTGCTCTAATCCAAATTGAATACTCGGAAATTCTGTGAGATGTACTAGTAAGGTCTCTAGTCCAAGGTCTATATTCTTACAAACCCATTTGAGTTTCTCCTCATAATTGGGCACATCATCAAAACTCAATCCTCTAAATAATCCGGTCTCACCAATTCCAATTTTACCCTGCTTTTCAATAACAATAAACCAAGTTTCTTTAGTTCGGAGAACTCCCCTGGATGTGCCACTCGGATTTTTAAAATTCAGGTTGTATTTTTTATATAAAGCTTTCACGAACTGAATCAGGATTTGATTTCAATATACGATTTAAAGTTTTGCAGGTATATATCATCCTGATCTTTGAAAAATCCTTTGAAATACGGGAAAATACAGGAGAGCATATATGAATCACTTTTACAGGTTGCTTCCAAGGTTAATACTGTAGAATTTCCTTTACCTTCAAATTTGAATAGATTTAATTTGTTCATCTCATTTGCCCGAAATGAAATCCCAATAGATTCATTTTTTTTAAAAACTGTGATTTTCTGAACAATAATAATCTCAGCACCTTTATCTATTGCAATTAATTCATATACACTACCAATTTTATTTGGAACTTCCTTTCTAATACCTACTGATTTTAATCCTGGAACCCAATCCTTA
>JALQZD010000211.1 GCA_023258495.1 Polaribacter sp. | reverse complement strand
CAAATTTTGATACTACTATAGTATATGCTCCAATTTTTGGACGGATGTTTTATACAGGTTTACGATTTAGAATAGATTAATTAAATTAAATACATATAACATGAAGAAAATAGTAATACTTTTTAGCGCCATACTTATGGGATTAAGTATGCAAGCACAAGAGACAGCATTAAACAAAAACGCAAGAGTTTCATTTGAAGTAGATGGCGTATGCGGAATGTGTAAAAAAAGAATTGAAAAGGCTGCTTTGAATTCAAAAGGAGTAAAATATGCCTTGTGGAACGTAAAAACCCACCAATTGAATTTGATTGTTGATGAACGAAAAACAACAATATCAGAAGTTCAAAAGAATATCGCAAATGTTGGCCATGATATTATTTTAAAAGATAAAAAAATAGTAGCTCCAACGAAAGCATATAATTCAGTAAATCCATGCTGTAAGTATCGAGACAAAAAAGTAGTGGAGGACCACAAAGGAATGAAAGGAATGAAGCACTAATAAAAAAAACCGTTAGGAAACTAACGGTTTTTCCTTTTCTCCTTTTCGAAGATGAAAATGAAATCTACTTTCCCAAACTCTCTGTGCTTAGTAGCAATGATTTAAATAAAGACGATATTGCTTTTTAGTTGTTGACATTTATAGGCATCATGGCTTCTATTAAAATGTAGAATTCAAAAAAAGCCCGATAAATAATCATCGGGCTTTTGTCTTTTGTTTATAGAAAATGTTACATCATTCCTGGCATTCCACCACCCATTGGAGGCATTCCTGCTGCAGGAGCATCTTCTTTAATATCTACCAATGCGCATTCTGTTGTTAAGATCATTCCAGACACAGAAGCGGCATTTTCCAAAGCAACTCTAGTTACTTTTTTAGGGTCAATGATTCCTGCATCGAACATGTTCACATATTCATCTGCTTTGGCATCATAGCCAAAATCATCACTTCCTTCTAGCACTTTGTTGATCACCACAGAACCTTCTCCTCCAGCATTTTCAACAATGGTTCTTAATGGTGCTTCAATTGCTTTGTTTACAATCTGAACCCCAGTAGTTTCGTCAAGGTTTTCAGTTTCAAGGGTTGCCAATACTTTTTTAGCTCTTACCAAGGCAACACCACCACCGGCAACAATTCCTTCCTCAACGGCAGCTCTTGTTGCGTGTAAAGCATCGTCCACTCGGTCTTTTTTCTCCTTCATTTCCACTTCAGAAGCAGCACCAACATATAATACGGCAACACCTCCAGCTAATTTTGCCAAACGTTCTTGCAATTTCTCTTTGTCATAATCAGAAGTAGTCGTTTCGATTTGAGCTTTGATTTGATTTACTCTGGCCTTGATTCCCTCAGCATCACCAGAACCATTAACAATAGTCGTGTTGTCTTTATCGATCGTGATCGTTTCTGCAGTACCTAATAAATCTAACGTTGCATTTTCTAATGAGAATCCTCTTTCTTCAGAAATTACGGTTCCGCCAGTTAAGATGGCGATGTCTTCCAACATTGCTTTTCTTCTGTCACCAAATCCTGGCGCCTTCACAGCAGCAATTTTTAATCCACCTCTTAATTTGTTAACAACCAGTGTCGCTAATGCTTGTCCGTCAACATCCTCAGCAATAATTACTAATGGACGACCAGATTGAGCTACTGGCTCGAGAATTGGTAAAATCTCCTGTAAGTTTGAGATTTTCTTATCGAATAATAAAATATATGGGTTTTCTAAATCAGCAATCATTTTGTCTGCATCAGTCACAAAATAAGGAGATAAGTACCCTCGATCGAATTGCATTCCTTCTACCACATCAACATAGGTATCTGTACCTTTTGCTTCTTCAACAGTAATTACACCTTCATTTCCTACTTTACCGAATGCGGTTGCGATTAAATCACCAATCACAGCGTCATTATTTGCAGAAATTGATGCTACCTGTTGAATCTTTTCTGATGAATTTCCAACTTCTTGAGATTGTTGCTCTAAATCAGCAACTAAAGCTTGAACTGCTTTATCGATC
This sequence comes from Polaribacter sp., assembly GCA_023258495.1. Lineage (GTDB taxonomy): Bacteria > Bacteroidota > Bacteroidia > Flavobacteriales > Flavobacteriaceae > Polaribacter. Next base: position 8,815 of record JALQZD010000211.1, on the reverse strand, counting down.
CCTCTTTTTAAATCCATCGGATTCGCTCCTGCCGCAACGTTTTTCAATCCTTCTTTCACAATTGCCTGAGCTAATACGGTAGCTGTAGTTGTTCCATCTCCTGCCAAATCATTGGTTTTCGAGGCAACTTCTTTTACCATCTGAGCTCCCATATTTTCTAACTCGTTTTCTAGCTCAACTTCTTTAGCCACAGATACACCGTCTTTAGTTACGGTTGGAGCACCAAAAGATTTTGAAATTATAACATTTCGTCCTTTAGGACCTAAAGTTACTTTTACTGCATTTGCTAATGCATCCACACCACGTTTTAATCCGTCGCGTGCATCGATATCGAATTTAATGTCTTTTGCCATTTTTATGTTCTTTTAATTAATAATGAATTAAACAATTGCCAGAATATCAGATTCTCGCATCATTAAGTAATCTTTGCCTTCTAGTTTTAATTCTGTACCACCGTATTTGCTGTACAAAACAGTATCACCAACTTTTACAGTTAGCGGCTCGTCTTTTTTTCCATTTCCTACCGCAACAACAGTCCCTTTTTGAGGTTTCTCTTTTGCGTTATCTGGAATTATAATTCCAGCTGCAGTTTTAGTTTCTGCAGGAGCAGGTTCAACAAGAACTCTGTCTGCTAAAGGTTTAATATTTAATCCCATTTTAATTTATTTTTAATTAGTTACGAATCGGTACCATCAAATTCAGAAACTGTGCCAGTACGCTAAAACTGACAAATTTTCGTTTTCTATTACATTCTGTTAAAACAGATTTTAAAAAAAAAGCCAACGCGGTGACACGTTGGCATACATATATGGTACCGATACAATTATTTTAAAGTATCGTTTGTCGTAGATGTAGTATTCTCAATTGGAGTGGTTTCAACACCATCTAACTTCGTATTCAATTGAAAATCGTTATCTCCTCCTCTTGGAATCGCAAAATTTGCCAACAAGATTAAGGCAAACATTGCAATAGCTAATGTCCAAGTAGTTCTATCTAAGAAGGTGTTTGTGTTCTGCACTCCACCTAAAGACTGAGCACCACCACCGCCGAAAGACGAAGATAATCCTCCACCTTTTGGATTCTGAACCATTACGATTAAAATTAAAGCTACTGCTAGTATTAAGATTAAGACAACAAAAGCTGTATAACTCATGACTTATGTTTTTGTAAAATTTCTATTCTTTTGATTTGGTCTGCAAAGAAACCACTTTTTTCTGGATATTTCAAACTTAAAATTCTGTAGGCCTGAATAGCGTTTTCGAACTTTTTCTGTTCCAAATAAACCTTAGCCAGCGTCTCTGTCATCAATTGAGAATTCGGCTCGTTTGCCACAACTTCAATCGTCACTGATTCTGTTTTGCCTAAGGGTTCAATTTTTGGATTATTCGAAATAAAAGTATCTATGATATGTTCTTTTTCTGACTTTTTTTCAACTACCGATTGAAGTGGTTTTTTCGTCGATAATTGCAACCACTGATGAAACGAATAACTATCTGAGCTTTTGAATTGAATCGGTTTTCCTATTGTTAAATCGGACGCTACCTTTGCTTCGTCTAATCGTATATCTTCTTTGGCTTCGGATTGAATCTTTTTTGTGATTACGTCCTGGAGGTTTTCTTTTTTCTCAAAAGTTTCAGAGGTGATGTATTCAAATAATACAGTTCTGTCAATAGTATGTGCTGCCGTTTTTTTAAGTTCATTGTTGTACCGAAAGTGATCTTGATTTTTCAATCCTTTCAAATACAAGGCTCTAGCACTTTGGAAAAATGGATACTGATTAATGATCGATTTCAACTCAGCTGTTTCCACCGAGTTGATCGGTAATTCTTTCTTTAGTATATCTAAGAATTTATTCGTTACCATTTTGCTACCGATGCATTAAAAATATCCTGCGTAATTCGTTCTATGATTTCGTCTAAAGCATTTTCTAAAACTCCACCAGTCAATTGAGAATTGGCATCAAAATCAGAATAAAATGAAAATGTCTTTTCAAAGTTATCTTTTTCAATAAATTTATTTTCGAATCGGACATTTACCGAAACGGTTAAGCGGTTTTGAGCCGCTGTCTGATTTGAAGTACCACTCATTGGCGTAATTCGATAACCCGTTATTTCCCCGCTAAAGTGTAAATCACCATTGGTATTGGTCAACGTTAAATTGGTTTGTCTTGTAAATAAGTCTTGCAAATCATTAGTGAATCGTTGCGTTAAAGCCGGTTCGACCAAAGGTGCCTGATTTGGGAAAAAATCAATCTGAATGGTTTTTGCGTCTCCCGTGTTTCCACCAGTAAACGAATAGGCTCCACATTGTAAAAGGAATATAGAGAACATCAGAATGGATACGTAAAATGCCAGTTTTCTTCTCATTTATAAATCGTATTGTTTGATTTTGCGATATAAGGTGCGCTCGGAAATTCCTAAGTCCTTAGCGGCTAGTTTACGTTTGTTATGATTTTTCTCTAATGCTTTTTTGATCATTTCTACTTCCTTCTCCTGTAAAGATAGTGTTTCGTCCTCATCAATCGTCTCAGCATAATCATATTCCTCTTCTTGCGAAATACGCTGTGGAATGTTTAAGACTTCAATATTGGAATCACTATTCGAAGGCCCACCATATATTTTCTCAATCAATTGATGATTCTGTTCCGATATTTCTTCAATACTTCCTTTGTCAATTAACTCTGATGTTAACTTTTTCAAATCATTGATATCGTTCCGCATATCAAAAAGGATTTTGTACATGATATCCCGTTCTGTTGCGAAATCAGCATTGCTTTTTTGATCTACCACAGCAGGAAGGTTTCCAAAGTTATTGGGTAAATATTGTTGCAACTTACTGGTGCTTATCATTCGATTTTCTTCAATTACAGAAATCTGTTCTGTCAAGTTTTTAAGCTGGCGGATATTTCCTTTAAACGGATAATTTTCTAAAATTCGAACTGCATTTTCGTCCAAACGAATGGCTGGCATTCGATACTTCTGAGCAAAATCTGAAGCAAATTTTCTGAATAATAAATGAATATCCTCTTTTCGTTCACGAAGTGGAGGTAAGAAAATCTCAATAGTACTTAATCGATAATACAAATCCTCTCTGAATTTGTTCTTTGCAATAGCATCCTGCATGTTCACATTGGTCGCAGCGACAATACGAACATTGGTTTTCTGAACCTTACTGGATCCTACTTTAATGAATTCACCATTTTCCAAAACACGCAACAAACGAACTTGAGTCGTCAATGGTAATTCACCCACTTCATCTAAGAAAATGGTTCCACCATCGGCAACTTCGAAATACCCTTTTCGATCTTGGGTTGCACCGGTGAAGGCTCCTTTTTCGTGGCCAAACAATTCACTGTCAATGGTTCCCTCAGGAATCGCACCACAGTTTACAGCAATATATTTTGCATGCTTACGGTGCGATAATGAATGGATAATTTTGGGTACATTTTCTTTTCCGACACCACTTTCACCACACACCAACACCGAAATATCTGTGGCAGCAACTCGAACGGCTTTTTCAAGGGCACGATTTAACTGAATATCATTTCCAATGATACCAAAACGTTGTTTTATAGCTTGTAAGTTTTCCATCGCTAGTTGTTCTCAGAATAACCAACAGCAACTCCTTTTAAAGTAGTCGATGTACAGTCATTAATTTGTACGTTTACAAAGTCTCCAAGTTTGTAGTTTTCTTTGGGGAACACCACTACTGTATTTTGTGTGTTTCGTCCTTTCCACTCATTCGGATTCTTTTTAGAAGTTCCTTCGATAAGGACTTCCTGAACTTTCCCTACGTGTTCTTGAGCCCTATATAAACTGTGCTGTTGTTGTAAATCTATAATTTCTTGTAAGCGTCTTTTCTTTGTCGCTAGTGGCACATCATCTTCCATTTTTCTGGCAGCTAATGTTCCTGGTCGTTCGGAGTACGCGAACATAAATCCAAAGCTATATTTCACCTGCTCCATCAAGTCTAATGTATCTTTGTGGTCATCTTCAGTTTCACCACAGAAACCTGCAATCATATCCTGACTCAAGGCCATCTCTGGAATGATTTCATAAATGTTTTTCACCAATTCAACATATTCCTCTCTTGTATGCAAACGATTCATAGCCTTTAGCATACGGTTGGATCCACTTTGAACAGGCAAGTGAATGTATTTGCAAATATTTCGATGCTTAGCCATTACATGAATCACCTCTAAAGTCATATCCTGCGGATTAGAAGTTGAGAAACGGAATCGCATTTTAGGAAATTCAGTCGCACACATATCTAATAATTGTGCAAAATTTACGGCAGTAGCCTTCGCCATTTCTGATGCATTCTTGAAATCTTTTTTCAATCCGCCACCATACCATAAATAACTATCTACATTCTGACCTAATAACGTAATCTCTTTAAAGTTTTGGTCTTGCATCGACCGAATCTCTTCCATAATACTTTTAGGGTTTCGGCTACGTTCACGTCCTCTTGTAAAAGGAACTACACAGAAGGTACACATGTTATCACATCCACGCGTTATGGATACAAAGGCGGATACGCCATTCGAATTTAAACGAACTGGAGACACATCTCCGTAGGTTTCTTCTTTGGACAGGATAACGTTTACCGCATCACGACCGGCATCTACTTCTTCAATTAAGTTCGGAAGATCTCGGTAGGCATCTGGCCCAACGACCAAATCCACAATTTTTTCTTCTTCTAAAAACTTTTCTTTCAGTCTTTCTGCCATGCAACCCAACACTCCAACTTTCATTTTTGGATTGCTTTTTTTTGCATGATTGTATTTTTTCAATCGGTTACGAACCGTTTGTTCTGCTTTTTCTCGAATGGAACACGTATTTACTAAAACCAAATCAGCGTCTTCCAAACTTTGTGTAGTGTTGAAACCTTCTTTGGCAAGAATAGAGGCAACAATTTCACTGTCGTTCATATTCATTTGGCATCCATAACTTTCAATAAAAAGTTTTTTAGCGTTGCCATCAATCGCTTTAGTAACTAAAGCTTTGCCTTGAATTTTTTCATCAATTACTTTTTCGACCTGCTCCATAAATTTCTATTCGATGTAAGGGTAAACAAAGATACAACCAAATTTAATTTTTTCTGACAAAATGTCATAAAAATGACCGTTTAGGATGTTAAAAAAAATCCCAATTCGTGGCGCTAGAAATTTTATTTAAAAAAAACTGCATACTTTTGCAGACCTGAAATCGACTGATTTTAGTGAAAAAATTATGTTTATGGCAAAAAATTTAGTGATTGTTGAGTCCCCTGCGAAAGCAAAAACTATCGAGAAATTTTTAGGTAAAGACTTTCAAGTTGAATCTAGTTTTGGTCACATTGCAGATCTTCCATCGAAAGAACTTGGTGTGGATGTTGAAGGTGATTTTAAACCAAAATATATCGTATCCAGTGATAAGAAATCATTGGTTAAAAAACTCAAAGCTCTTGCTAAAAAGGCAGAGATAGTATGGTTAGCTAGTGATGAAGACCGCGAGGGAGAAGCTATTGCGTGGCACTTGGCCGAGCAACTGAAATTAGAGAAAGACAAAACGAAACGAATCGTTTTTCATGAGATTACTAAGAATGCCATTTTAAAAGCCGTAGAAAACCCAAGAGACATTAACTATAACCTTGTGAATGCGCAACAAGCGCGAAGAGTTCTTGATCGTTTGGTAGGTTATGAGTTATCACCGGTACTTTGGAGAAAAGTAAAGGGCGGCTTATCTGCTGGTCGAGTACAATCTGTTGCAGTGCGGTTAATCGTTGAGCGTGAAAGAGAAATTGAAAATTTTGAAACCACTGCCTCTTATCGCGTAGATGCTGAATTTTTAAATACAGATGGATTCAAATTCAAAGCAAAACTGCCTAAGAATTTAGAAACAAAAACTGCGGCACAAGCCTTATTAGAATCTTGTAAACAAGCCACCTTTACCATTGCCGATCTGCAGAAAAAGCCAGCGAACAAGAAGCCAGCGGCTCCATTTACAACATCTACCTTACAACAAGAGGCTTCTCGTAAATTAGGGTTTCCGGTAGCAAAAACTATGATGATTGCACAGCGTTTATATGAGGCTGGTTTGATTACCTATATGAGAACTGATTCTGTGAATCTTTCTCAAGAAGCATTGAATCAGGCCAAGGATGCGATCATAAGTAATTATGGCGAAAGCTATTCGAAACCAAGGAGTTATTCTACCAAATCTAAAGGTGCACAGGAAGCACACGAGGCGATTCGACCAACCAATATTGCCAATTCGGAGGTACATATTGATTACGATCAAAATAGATTATACGACCTGATTTGGAAACGCACCATCGCTTCTCAGATGAGTGACGCAAAATTGGAGCGCACAATAGTTAAAATTTCAAATGATAACAATAAGAGTGTCTTCTCAGCAAATGGAGAAATCATTCGTTTCGATGGATTCTTAAAAGTATATTTAGAAGGTACCGATTTTGATGAAGAAGAGCAAGCTGGAATGCTTCCAGATTTGAAGGTAAAAGATATTGTTGAAGCCGAAATGATTACAGCGACTCAGCGATTTACCAAACCACCTTATCGTTTTACAGAAGCTTCTCTGGTAAAGCGTTTGGAGGAATTGGGAATCGGAAGACCTTCGACCTATGCACCTACTATTTCTACGATTCAACGAAGAGATTATGTGGTGAAAGGAACTGTCGATGGAAAGGATAGAAAATATGCTCAGCTTACCTTAAAAAATGGAAGTATATCTGAAAAAGAACTCACCGAAAAAGTGGGTTCTGATAAAGGAAAACTCGTTCCGACAGATATTGGAAATATTGTAAATGATTTCTTAGTTGAGCACTTTGATAAAGTATTGGATTTTGGATTTACCGCTCGGGTTGAATCAGAATTTGATGAAATTGCAGACGGAAAAGAAGACTGGTTCTCAATGATTAAAGAATTCTATCAAGGATTCCATACAAGGGTTGAAGATGTTGCCGAAAATGCAGATCGTGCGAAAGGTGAACGCTTGTTGGGGGTTGATCCGGAATCAGGGAAAAATGTATATGTTCGTTTAGGCCGTTATGGTGCTATGGTTCAGATTGGTGAAGCTTCGGATGAGGAAAAGCCAAAATTTGCGAGCCTGCAAGGTGAGCAGACCATGAACACGCTTACTTTCGAAGAAGCTTTAGATTTATTCAAATTACCAAAAACAGTCGGTACATACGAAGGTGATGAGGTCATTGTAGCCAATGGTCGTTTTGGACCTTATGTTCGATTTGGAAAAATGTTTGTTTCTTTGGATAAAGCGGAGAATCCAATGTCTGTCGATTTAGATCGCGCCATTGAATTGATTGAGAATAAACGTAAGGCAGATGCGCCAATCGGAACGTATCAGGAGTTACCAATCCAAAAAGGAGTTGGTCGTTTTGGACCATTTATCAAATGGAATGCAATGTTCATTAACGTGAATAAGAAATATGATTTCGATAATCTTTCTCAAGCCGACTTAGAGGAATTGATTGAGGAAAAATTAAAGAAAGAAAGAGAGAAATTAATCTATAACTGGGAAGATATAGGAATTCGTGTAGAAAAAGCGAGATGGGGAAGATTCTCAGTGATCAAAGGAAGAACCAAGGTAGAATTACCAAAAACTACCAATATTGAAAAATTTTCTAAAGAAGATGCTGTATCTTTGATAGAATCGAAAACAAAAAAGAAGAAAAAATAATTCCAGTTTAGACCACCTGGTGCCCATTTATGGATTTAGAATTTCTATCCCCTGTTGATGATGCTGTGGTCGCTCAGATCATACTAAAATCTCCAACTACGCTGGGGAATTTTGTCGACATCCATACTCGAGATGATGGTTTTCCAGATTTAGATAATGTTCAAATTGCGGTCGTAGGCGTTCAAGAAGATAGAAATGCCGAAAACAATTATGGTACAGGAGAAAATCTAAAACATATCCGAAAGAAATTGTATGAACTGTTTCCAGGTAAATGGGATACCAAAATTGCTGATTTAGGAAACATCACCAAAGGATCGAAACCAGAAGATACCTACTACGCACTTTTAGATACTCTAACTGAATTACTGTCAAAAAACATCATACCGATTATACTAGGAGGTGGTCAGGAAATGACGTATGTGAATTATCGTGCCTATGATAATTTGGAACAATCTGTAAATATTACCGTTGTCGATAGTAAGTTCGATTTAGGAACACTCGAAGATGATTTGTCATCGCATTCGTATATGAGTAAAATCATCATGCAAGAGCCTAATAATCTCTTCAATTATTGTAATGTCGGATATCAAACCTATTTTAACGATCCTGATGAAATTCAGCTTTTTGACAACATGTACTTCGATTGTTACCGTTTAGGTGTATCTAAGAATTTGGAAGCTATCGAACCTGCATTCAGAAATGCAGACATCATTTCTATTGACTTGGGAGCCATAAGAAAAAGTGATGCGCCTGGTAATAATAATGCCTCTCCTAATGGGTTTTCAGGAGATGAAATCTGTGCCATTTCGAGGTACGCTGGTGTAAGTGATAAAGTGTCCTCCTTCGGAATTTACGAATACAACTCAAAATACGATACTAACGATCAAACGGCAGCGTTAATAGCTCAGATGATTTGGTATTTCATTGAAGGAGTGAATTTACGTGTGAAAGATTATCCGTTTTCTACCAAAGAGAATTATCAAAAGTTTACTGTGATCTTGGAAGATGATGATCCAATCATCTTTTACAAAAGCAATAAGAGCGGCAGATGGTGGATTGAGATTAATGTGATCTCTAATAATAAATACAAAAGACATGCGTTAATACCATGTACTTAC
>JALQZD010000098.1 GCA_023258495.1 Polaribacter sp. | reverse complement strand
TGGCAATCATCTTCCACTTCTTTTTCATATTTTTTTAGGTTGATAAAATTGTAAACAACTTGAATATCTTTCCTAATTCTGAACCGCTCATTGGTTGTCTCCTTTAAGTTATTGGAAACGGCTGTAACTACATCTGAGTGGTTGATACTAAATTCAACGGCTGTTTTATAGGTGGGATGACTTCCTACTAGAGTAATGTCGGTGCCGTGCAAAGTGGTAACTACTTTGATGTGGATTCCTTTTTCATGAAGCATTTTTTTAGCCATATATGCAGCATAGGCATGCGGAATAGCATAATGTACATGAAGCACTTCGAGGTTATGTTTAAGAACCACCTCTACCATTTTACTGGACAAGGCTAATTCATAGGGCTGGTATTGAAATAAAGGATATTCCTCAATATCAACACGATGAAAATGCAAGTGATGGGATAGATAATCCAGACGGACCGGGTAATTGTAAGTTATGAAATGTATTTCGTGACCTTTATCGGCCAATGCCATACCCAGTTCAGTGGCTAGAACGCCACTTCCTCCGTAGGTTGGGTAACAAACAATACCTATTTTCATACCTTGAATTATGAGGTAAAGATAGGGCTATTCTGGATGTAAAAACTTAAAGAAAGCTTAAATTCAGATTGCAGATTTTCTAGTAATCCCCTAAAGTTGCTGGATTTTGAGCCAGGGCAACTTCCAATTGATCATCATTTGGTGCCTTACCGTGCCATGCATGCGTATGCATCATAAAGTCAACTCCATTACCCATTTCAGTGTATAACAGAATACATACAGGTTTTCCTTTTCCTGTTCTTGATTTTGCATCTGCCAATCCTTTTTTAATGACCTCAACATCATTTCCTTCTTTCACCTCAAGAACGTCCCAATCAAAAGCTTCAAACTTTTTCTTTACATCACCCATGTGCAAAACATCATCAGTTTCACCATCAATTTGTTTTCCGTTCAAATCGATTGTACAAATGATATTATCAATCTTTTTTGCCGACGCGTATAGAATGGCTTCCCAGTTTTGACCTTCCTGCAACTCACCATCACCATGTAATGAATAAATCAATGTATCATCATTATTCAATTTCTTAGCCTCTGCAGCACCTAAAACCACAGACATTCCTTGCCCTAATGATCCTGATGCAATCCGAACCCCAGGTAATTTTTCATGAGTAGTAGGGTGTCCTTGTAAACGAGAATTAATATGTCTGAAAGTAGCCAATTCAGCAACTGGAAAGAACCCACTTCTCGCTAAAACACTATAATATACGGGTGAGATATGACCATTTGACAAGAAAAATAAATCCTCGTTTTTACCATCCATAGAGAAATCTGTTGAATACTCCATTACCTCCTGATAAAGCACAGTAAAAAACTCAGCACATCCTAAAGATCCTCCCGGATGACCTGAATTTACAGCATGAACCATTCTTAAAATATCTCTTCGAACTTGTTGTGTGAAATTTTGTAATTCTTGTGTAGTTGCCATTCTCAATTATTTGAGTGACAAAAGTAGGATATTCAAATACACTTTACAATAAAAATTAATGGGAAAATGAACAGTTTATTAACCAATTAGGTTTTCTGTTTTTTCTTCTTTGCAGCCGGGAATAAGACGTTATTTAAAATCAATCGATACCCGGGTGAATTCGGATGTAAATCGAGTTCTGTTTTTGGATCTCCCACACGATGTGAATAATCCTCCGGATCATGGCCTCCATAAAATGTAAACATTCCTTTTCCCTTAGTACCGTGAATATACCTGGCCTCCCGATTCACTTTATTCTCTGCCAACACCAGTACGTTCGATTTCACCGCATTGCGATCAAAAGATGTCGTTTGCCCCATAAATCCCTTTACCAATTGTGTATGATTTTGGGTGAGCATGGTTGGAATTGGGTCCCATTTTGCTGAAAATTCAATTAAGTGAAAGTAATCAGAGGTCCTTGGAATCCTTCTTTTACGCGTCATATCAATAGACGAAAACTCGTAAATAACTGGATTGGGTTCCAAAATGAAATTTTTAAAAGCAAAGGTTTTTGTGAAATCAATTTTTGACTGATAGTTCGGTTCTGCCGGATCACCGTCGAACATCGCCTCTGCAATATCAACACCTTCTGCAGCCAAAGAAATATCGAAACTATCCGTAGCCGAACACATCGCAAACATGAATCCACCGCCAATCACATAATCTCGAATTTTTAATGAGACGTCTAGTTTTTCTTTAGATACTTTAGTATATCCCAATTCACGAGCTAATTTCTCTGAATTTCGCTTTCCTTCAATATACCATGGTGCCGAGCGATAGGAACCATAAAATCGTCCATACTGACCTGTAAAATCCTCATGATGAAGGTGTAACCATTCGTATAATAGCAACTTATCCGCTAACACTTCTTTGTCATAAATCACATCGAATGGGATTTCGGCATAGGTTAACACCAAGGTAACGGCATCATCCCAAGGCATTTTATCCTTTGGAGAATACACAGCAATCTTTGGTGCTTTTTCTAAGGTAACCGCCTCTTGATTGGAAGATGGCGAGGCTATTTGTTGCAATATGATTGATGCTTTTGCATCACTGGTCATTTCATAGGAAACACCTCGAATCTTACATTCATTTTCTATAATTGGATTGTTTTCAATGAGGAAGGATCCCCCTTCATAATTCAACAACCATTTTGCTTTTAATCCAGACTGAAGCGCGAAATAAACAATTCCATAGGCTTTGAGATGATTCTTTTGATTATCATCATTCATGGGGATGTAAATGAAGCTAGCCCATGAATTAGACATCATCAATACGAAAAAGATAACAAGGAATTTTTTCATTAATTCAAAATTAATGAATTTTCATTTGGGGTTAGAACGGCATGTCATTGTCGTCATCCATTCCAAAAGCATCCTTCGGTTCAATGCGTTGGTTGGGTGAAAAATCATCCATACCATCGTTATTCATGCTCGAATGGAATTCATTGGAAATGCTATCATCCAAATTAGAGAATTGCGCTAAGTGACCTGTAAACTTCAAACGAATATTATCTAACCCACCGTTTCTGTGTTTGGCAACGATAAATTCAGCCTGTCCTTCACATGGTGATCTTTCTTCATCATCCCATTCTGTCATTCCGTAATATTCAGGTCTGAAGATGAAGCTTACGATATCCGCATCCTGCTCAATTGCTCCAGATTCACGTAAATCGGATAATAAAGGTCTTTTAGTTCCTGCTCTGGTTTCCACTGCTCTTGATAGCTGAGAAAGGGCGATTACAGGCACGTTTAATTCTTTTGCCAATGCTTTTAAGTTTCGAGAAATCGTCGAAATCTCCTGTTCACGATTTCCAGAATTCTTTCCAGTGGTACCTGTCGTCATCAACTGTAA
>JALQZD010000024.1 GCA_023258495.1 Polaribacter sp. | reverse complement strand
AAAATATCAACCTTCGAATGAAGGTTGTGGATTCTATGCTTGCTCCAGATATCTTGTTTGGGATATCCAATCCCATTGCGCTTTTGTGAGGTTTTGAAAATGAAAAATACGAACCTTCGTTAGAAGGTTTTGGATTCTATGTTTGCTCCGGATATCCTTTTTGGGATATCCAATCCCTTTTCACTTTCGAATTCGTTGAGAAAAAAATAGTAAAGAAACAGCTGAATAAGTTATTGCCACTGGTGCACATCGTATTGGAACATCTTCTGGAGTTCTTATAACACCCGAATAAAGAATAACTATGAGGGTACATATAGTTGCAAAAAAGGAAGAGATTGGAGTAATGGTTTTATGATTTGGAATCCCATTTTTATCACCTATTCCTACCCTTGAGATAGCAGATAGCGTTGGTGCATGTCATTAATCTGATTTCTTTCACAATAAATAGCCAAATTCTCGGTTATAAATCAATGTTAAATCTTGGGTCCTAAAAATTATATTCCTCAAAAAAGCGATATATTTGGTCTTTCAAATTTTGATCATTGATGAGAAGCAGTTGTGCACTACTAATCTTTATTATTTCTTTTCTTTTTCTACCCTCTAGTCAAGCACAAGAAACACTTCCTATTTACCAAGATTATTTATCGGATAATGTGTATTTACTGCACCCATCTGCAGCTGGAATTGGGAATTCTAGCAAGTTAAGGTTTACGGCACGCCAACAATGGGCGGGAGTTCCAAATGCTCCAGCATTGCAAACAGTGAGTTTTCATACGCGGTTGAATGAATATTCGAATGCAGGATATGGTTTCATTCTTTTTAATGACCAAAATGGTTTTCACAGTCAAAAGGGAGTTCAGGCTTCATATGCCTACCATTTACCAATGAGCGATGGGCGATTTTTTAATCAGTTATCATTCGGATTGGCATTTACTTTTGTTCAAAATCAATCAGATCAAAGAACCTTTACTGGAGATAGAGCTGTAGCAGCTATTATTCAAAGCACAAGCTACTATAATGCTGATTTTAGTATGGCGTATCACTATGGAGGTTTGTCTTCCTACTTCACGGTTAAGAATCTATTGTTGACAGCAAAGAATAATTTAAATGTATCTGAGCCTGTTGATTTACGTAACTATATATTTTCTGTAGGATATTTTTTTGGAGCAGACACAGCCATTCAATTAGAGCCATCAGTCATGATGCAATTCAGAGAAACAACTGGTGAACGAATTGCAGACTTCAATGTAAAGGCGTATAAAATATTCAGAGACACACAATTCTGGGCAGCATTATCGTACCGAAGAAATTTTGATGCCAATGCGATTCAGAATGCAACATTTATTTCTCCAATTATTGGTGTGAACTATCGCAATTATATGTTCTCATACACCTATACCCAACAAACCAATGATATCGTATTGACGAATACAGGATTCCACCAAATCTCTTTAGGAATCAATTTATGGACAAGAGAGCCAAGAGCAGCCGCCTGTCCAAATATCAATTCACCATTTGGAAGATTCTAAAAATCTAATTCTTTTATTGATGTAATATCAGATGGAGGAATAAACTGTTCCAAGACCTTTTTCTCTATATTGATAAAAAATTGATGAGTGCCAGTTTCTTGGGATGGATGTTCTAAGCGAAACTGATTTAAAATGTTTTTCGTTTGTCTGGCGACGGCTTCCCCAGAATCAATAATCTGAAAATCTGGTCCTACGATCTTTCTGATTTGCGGAATCAAATAGGGATAATGTGTACACCCTAAAACGAGACAATCAGCATTTTGAGCAAGTAACGGATGAATATAGCTCTTCAATAAATAATCCATTTCCTGGGTGTTTATTTTTCCGTTTTCGATGAACTCTACCAAACCAGTTCCAACCTGCTCAATAATCTTGATTTTACGTTCCAATGAACTAGAAGTCTTGGCAAATAATTCGCTATTTAGAGTACCTTTTGTAGCCAGTATGCCTACGATTCCTGTCTTGGTTCGAAGGGATGCAGGTTTAATAGCGGGTTCAATTCCGATAAAAGGGACTTCGTAGTTTTCACG
>JALQZD010000398.1 GCA_023258495.1 Polaribacter sp. | reverse complement strand
TCCGCAGGTAGCTTTCACAAGCGAATTTAATTGAGGTTTATCGAACCCCAATCCACGACGAACCTCATGATCTTCGAAATATCGGGTATTGAATCTCTTCACTGTTGACTCTCTTAAAAATCGTCGACCTCCATAGAACCCATTTTGAAGATACATCTGCATGATTTTGGCAACATCATTCGCATTGGAAAATAAACCTGCATGTCCTCCTATTCCACCAAGCATGGCTGCACCCATGTCATGCACATATCCGTGTAACAACTGATTTCTAAAATATTCATCTTTTTCAGTAGGCACAATCTCCTTTTTATTGAATTTCTCCAATGGCAAATAAGTAGTTCTATCGGCTCCCAAAGCCTTGTAAAAAGTATCTTCTGCTAATCGATTCAAGGGCTTACGATATTCTTTTTCTAAGGTTCTCTTGAATAAATAATACCCTAAATCGCTGTATTTGTATCCAGGTTTTTCGCGTTGATCAACCTCACGGATAAATTTGTAAATACTATCCTGATAGGACTTATGTAAAAACAGATTTTCTGCAACCTTAATCGTATGATTTCGCGTTTTAGTTTCGCTATATAATTCCGGTAAATTTTCTCCTGTAATGCTATCTTGTGTTTGGCGATAAAAAGGAATCCATGCTTTCAATCGACCATAATGCGCCAATACTTCACGAACAGAAACACCCGCTTTATTTGTATCCTTAAAACTTGGAAGAATATCTTCGATATGATCTGAAAGTCGGATTTTTTGTTCTTCTTCGGCTTTCATAATCAAAGGTAAAGAAGCTAATATTTTGGTTAAGGACGCTAGGTCATACAAATCAGAGTTCTTCACTTTTCGATCTTGTTTATCTGTATGAAAACCGTAGCTTTTCTGGAATACAACCTTCCCTTTTCTAGCCACTAAAACCTGAAATCCGGGTGCCATTTTTTCCTCCAGAATCGTATCCGCATACTTATCTAACAGCGCCAATTTTTCTGAAGATATATCTACCTCCTCCGGAATGGCATATCCCAATCTACTCAAAGAATAGGTTTGTAATCCATCTCCAACTTTAAATTCCTCATTAATTGAAACAGGAAGCCTACCATTCGCTGCAAAAGCCCCAAAAATAGCTTGCGCCGATAACTCTTGTGATAGCTTACTATTCTGATATGAAACCAAAATAGATTCAATATTGGTAACGGATTTTAATTTCGATAAGGCATAAGGACTGGCAAATATGTCTAATATGATCTGCTTTTCTCGTGCTAGCAATTGCAACCAAACCAATTCCTTGACCGAGAAGTCAAATTTTTTCCACGGATTGGAATTCGATTTATGAAAACCGACAATTATTAAGTTGTAAGGTTTGATTTTATTTAAAAGAACATCAATATTTTTTGCTCGAATAACATCAACATTGGTGTAGTTTTTAAGCATACTTATGAAACTATTGCTATCAGAATCACCAAATTTAACATAAGCGATTTTCTTGTTTTGAAGGTTGGAAATCGGAATCAGATTATTCGTGTTTTTCACTACTGTTAAAGAATTTCGAACCAATTTTCGATGCAATAATTCATCTTCAATAGACTGAATATCAGACTCTAAATTTTCTAAATCTATTGGCTGATAATTTGCTAATCCCATCCAATATTTTGCCTTTAACACTTTTTCTACAGAGCTGTTTATTTGATCTTCGGATAATACTTTTAATGCAACGGCTTGTTTGATATATCGAACGGAAGCTTCAATATCTTGCGGGATCAATAAGATGTCGTTCCCCGCTTGTAAAGCAGCTAAATTAATCTCTGCAGAGGTTGCAAAATTAGCAGCACCCTTCATGTTCAATCCATCGGTAAATACAAGACCATTAAAGCCCATTTTTTCTTGCAATAAATCCGTTACAACCGCCTTTGATAATGACGTAGGCATATTGATATTGGTCTCTAAACTTGCCACACTTAAATGTGCAGTCATGACACTTCCTAGGTTGTTGTCAAATAATTGTTTATAGGGGTATAATTCAATAGAATCGATGCGTTGCGCATCAAAATCGACACTGGGTAAAGTAATGTGTGAATCTGTGGACGTGTCTCCATGCCCAGGAAAATGTTTAGCATTGGCCAAAACTCCCATGGATTGCATTCCTTTGGTAAATGCAACAGATTTTTTAGCCACATTAAATTTATCTTCTCCGAACGATCGATTCCCGATAATTGGATTTTCCGGATTTGTATTAATATCAACTACTGGTGCAAAATTCACATTGATTCCAATTCGCTTACAATGTTCACCTATTTTTTTTCCAAATTCTTGTAATAATTCATCATTTTGAATGGCTCCTAAAGTCATGTTCCAAGGGAATTTATAGGAATTTTTCAATCGCATATCCAATCCCCATTCGCCATCGAAACCAATCATTAAAGGTAGTTTTGATATCGCCTGATAATTATTTGTCAATTCGGCCTGTTTCAATGGAGTGCCTTGCATAAAAATGAGATTACCAATATGATATTTGGTAATTAAATTTTCAATATAGGCTTTGTGATTATCATCCTTATTTGAATAAGCCTGAACCATAAATAACTGTCCAATCTTTTCATCCAAGGTCATGGACTGCATAATGGAATCTACCCATTGCTTTTGAAGGTCAGCATCAGCAGTAAGCAATGGATCGGGTCTCTGGGCTAATCCGTTAAAAATAGTAGCGAAAAGGATAAAGAGAAAGGTATATTTCTTCATAAAGAATTTCGACTTAAAACAATCTTTGGTGCCAGCTTTCTTTCGCTGGGACCTCCCATTTTGATTCAAAATCAGCTTTTGTATTCACCAAATTATTGAATACAATAGTATCCTGAGTAATTTTATCACTCGCAATAAATGATCTAAAATCATTTAATGATAACGAATTTACATCATCATTTGTTTTAAACGCAATATGTAACTTATTTAACAAATCAATATTTAATTCACTTTGAATTTGTTGGATAAATCGAACACTTGCATCGATCGAACATCCGGAAACATTCGCAAAATTTTCATCGACAGCAATGATA
>JALQZD010000245.1 GCA_023258495.1 Polaribacter sp. | reverse complement strand
TATCCATCAATTCGAAAGTCAAGCTTCCAAACTAGGAATTACCTCGGATAGTTGCATTGTGGTTTATGATAACTATGGAATCTATTCTGCAGCTAGGGTTTGGTGGATGTTTAGGACCATGGGTTGTAACAATATTGCCGTGTTAAATGGAGGTTTTCCAGAATGGATAAAAGCCGGATATCAAACAATTGCCAAATTAAATGGTACTTCTAAAAAGGGTAATTTTAAGGCACAATTTAATCCGCAGCATAAAGTGGTTTATGCTCAGGTGTTAAAGGTTTTAAGGAATCGAGAGTATGCCATCGCTGATGCCCGATCTGAATCAAGATTCTACGGAAGGACACCAGAGCCAAGAGTAGGGGTAAGAAGTGGTCATATTCCAGCATCAACATCATTACCGTATACTTCGTTATTGGATGGAAACAAAATGAAGCCAAAAGAAGAATTGGATAACATAATATCCCCTATTTTTAAGGATAAGAAAAAAGTACTATTCAGCTGTGGAACAGGAATTACGGCCTGTGTACTCGGCTTAGGGGCTTCTGTAATAGGAAAAGATAATTTCGCAATTTATGATGGCTCCTGGACAGAATGGGGTTCAAAGAAAGAATTGCCAATAAACAAATAAGCGTATGGAAATCAATTGGACAAAAGAAGAATTTGAAATTTATGTGTTGTTGTATGCAGCACACTGCAACTTTATTGAAACAGAAGAGGAACAAGATTACATTATTTCCAAAATTATCAAGGATGAATCCGTATATAATAAAATGCATACAATAAAAATTATGGATAATGAGGCGATTAGTATGAAGAAAATCCAGGAGTATTTGCAGTACAATAAATACTCATATCACGAAAAGGAGAATCTTTTAAGACATATTAAAAAAGTATTCTTCGCTGATGGTTATGTAGATGTATTGGAGAAAAAAGTTTTTGCTCAATTAAAGAAAGTTTTTGGGGTATGATGGAACGACTTTCCATAGATCAGATGATTTCTAAAATTCAAAATGAAGAATGTTTTCATGCGGTGAGTGATGATTATTCATTCACCCTAAAAATTGATGAATACGTTCATTATGTGTGTGGAGCAGTTCACAATGGTAATCAGTTTCGAAAAGAGCTGTGGGACAATTGTATTCATACGGCCTACGAAAGATGGTATGAAGAAGATCCGGCAACAAAGGAAATGGTTCAAACGCATCCCATTGTTATTGCCGGATGTGATTCACGATTCGAATATGATTTGAATAGAGAGCCAGAACGAGCTATTTATGAAGATGCCTGGGGAAAGAAACTATGGCATGAGCCGCTTCCGAAAAAAGCAATTGAAAAAAGTTTGGCAAAACACAATAATTTTTATCGCGTTGTAGATGCACTCATCCGAAAAATAGAGGACAAATTTTCTATTTGCATTGTTTATGATATGCATTCTTACAATTGGAAACGTTGGGATAGAGAGGTGCCAACATGGAATTTGGGAACTTCAAATGTCGATAGAAATAGATTCGTAGAGGATATTGAATCTTGGAGATCAATTCTTGAAAAAACTCCATTGCCTAATCGCATAAAATCGACCTCAAAAATTAATGATACCTTTTATGGTAATGGTTACTTTTTAAAGCATATTACAAATAAGTTTCACAATACTTTGGTGTTGGCAACTGAAATTTCAAAAGTATACTGCGACGAATTGGAACAAATCATGTATCCAGAAGTTGTGCATGCGGTTGAGAATTACTTGAAAGAGGCTTTAAAAACGCATGCCAATTCTTTCTATGCGAAACATAAATCGTAATTTTGTGCTCTTATTCGGTAGGCTATGAACGATTTGGTTTTAAAAAACAAAACACTTTTCAAAATTGATAAACGTATCGACTACTTGGTTAAAAAAATCGAGCTGTTGAATTACGTGAATCCAATCAATATTGAAGAGGAGAAAATCAAATTTTTCAACTCGAAGTATTCTAAAGACCCCAGTTTTTTATATCCGACAAGAGATTTTGATAAATTCAATCTACACAAAGAATTTTTTGCTTTACCTATCCATGAAATTGAAGATGATCGACTTCGGGATTTCTATGAGGAAATC
>JALQZD010000171.1 GCA_023258495.1 Polaribacter sp. | reverse complement strand
ATTTGACCAGGATTGAATTTGATGTAAATATTATTGAATCCATAACGCAATTTAAAATTGTCTGTCAGGTAATGCGTAAAATCATATTTTAGGTTGAAATTTGTAATTCCAGAATCCCATTCGAATCCGACAAAATCAAGAGTTAAGCCATAGAAATAGTCAGAATAAATAAGAGATAAGTTCGAAAATAATTTATCAGAGAAAAGATGATTCCATCTCAAATTTCCAACTGCATTACCGTAAGTGTTTACGAAGTTGTCACTGATTCCGAAGACATCTTTTCCAAAATAAGTAGATAAAAACAAGCTGTTTCTATCATTAATTCTGAAATTAATTTTGCTATTTAAATCGTAGAAATAGGCTTTATTGTCATTATCAAACAGAGGTAAAAACAAATGTGCATAGGACGAACGACCACCAATTAAAAATGAGCTTTTCTCTTTCTGTAGTGGGCCTTCAACCAATAATCTACTGGAAACTAATCCGACACCACCAGTAGCTTTGAATTCTTTACTATTCCCCTCTTTCTGATAGATATCCAAAACGGAAGATAGACGCCCGCCATATCGGGAAGGGATTCCGCCTTTGTAGAGCTGGACATCTTTTATCACATCAGGATTGAAAACCGAAAAGAATCCGAACAAGTGAGAGGAATTAAAAACGATCGCTTCATCCAATAAGATTAAATTTTGATCTGCAGCCCCTCCACGCACATTAAATCCGGAAGCTCCTTCACCTGCGCTGGTCACTCCAGGTAATAGTATAATTGATTTGATAATATCTGCTTCTCCTAAAACCACAGGAATATTCTTAATGGTTTTAGCGGTCAGTTTATTGACACTCATTTGTGGTGCTCGAATATTGAGTTTCTCGATATTTGTTTCAATAACGATTTCATCTAAACTCTCGGTTTCTTCCTGTAGTTGAAAATTTTTAGTTGTATTTTTTCGGAGTTCAATCGTTTCAAAAACAGTGACGAATCCTAAGTAACTTACTTGAATTTTGTATGTCCCTTCTGGAAGTGTAATTGAATAAAAACCATACTCGTTGGTGGTTGTACCTTTATTTTCTGAAGGTAAATAAATTGTTACACCAATTAATGTTTCGTTACTGGCTTTATCGTAAATGGTTCCACTAAGCGTAAATTTTTCTTGAGAATATCCTAAAAATGAAATACTTAGGAGAAGAAATAGCAGCTTTTTTTTGAATTGCATTCTGTTTAATCTAACAACTGTTTGAGTCAACAAAAGTACGACTAAATAAGGATTACAACTCTTTAAAAATCTGTTAAAGATTCAGGAAAATAAAAATTTAAATTGACGCTAAAATTGTATTGAACATTGCGTTTGGACGCATTGCTTCGTTTGCTAAATTTTCATCCGGAAGGTAGTAGCCACCAATATTCATTGGTGCTCCTTGGATATCATTTAGCTCATCAACAATTTTAGATTCATTATCCTTCATCACTAAGGCAACGGGTGTGAATTGATTTTTCAACTCCTCGTCATCATTTTGATTGGCAAGCTCTTCTGCCCAGTAGTACGCTAGATAAAAGTGGCTACCTCTGTTGTCCAATTCGCCTGCCTTTCGAGAAGGTGATTTTCTGTTTTCAAGAAATTTATCAGTCGCTTGATCAAGAGTTTCAGCTAATACTAATGCTTTTTTATTGTC
>JALQZD010000115.1 GCA_023258495.1 Polaribacter sp. | reverse complement strand
GGGTAATGGATATGCCACAGAAGGTGCAAAACGATGCCTGAAATATGCATTTGACACCTTACGCCTTGATAAGGTATTTGCAACCTGTACGATGATGAATCAACAATCGGAAAATGTAATGCTAAAAATTGGAATGTCATTTAAAGGTGAATTCCATCATCCTAATCTTTCTGAATACCCAGAAATACAATGCTGTAAATGGTATGAAATTTTGGCCGCGGATTTCAGTAAACCTAAATCATAAAGAATACCTACCCACTTTTAGGACTCCATCCTTCCAATCGCGCAACTCACGAACGATTTGGCTTTATGACCTAAGGTGTTTTTATCTCCCACCATTGGGTAACCCATTTTAGATAATTTTTCTTTTACGGCATCAGAAACATCTGAACTTGCCTCATAAGTTACCTCAGAGCTATCGACAGCTACTTCTACCTTTTCTACATGATCTAAGGATAATAATCCTTTCTTTATGGTAGCAGCGCAACCACCACATTTTAAATTTTCTATAATTAGTGTTGCATTCATTAGTTTTCAAGTTTTTCCCATGCAAGGTATCCACCTTCCACATTAATTACATTGGTAAATCCTTTTTCAATTAGCATTTTTGAAGCTTTTACACTTCTCCCTCCACTTCGGCAATACACATAAACGGGCTGTTTCTTATCTAAGGTTTTGGCCGACTTTTCTGAGAAGTTTTCGTCGTAGAAATTATCAAATATCGCCCCTTGAATATATCCATTTTCCCATTCTTGGGGGGTACGTACATCCAATACTTGAATCTCAGGCTTGGTGTCATAGATTTCTTTAAAGGCATCGATAGTAATGCTTGTGTAGACTCCTTGTTTTTGTTGCTGCTGACAAGAAGATAAACTAAAGGCCAAAAAAAGTAAGATTAGCTGTTTCATTATTTAGTACTTGAGCACGAAATGGTTTGTGTTCTTTTGATTCCGGTTTTCTTGATGGCTCCATAACCTCCGGCCACATCAATCACCTTATGGAAACCACGCGCTTTTAAAATTGAAGATGCAATTACCGAACGGTAGCCTCCTGCACAATACACATAAAAATCTTTATCCGTCGGGAATTCGGCAATATGATCATTCAGAAAATCTAAGGGTGTACTTGGCACATTCGCCACATGTTCACTGGTATACTCTCCCGGTTTACGAACGTCAAAGACCAAAGCGTCTTCATCAATCTTTTGGGCTAGAGTTTCTGGTGAAACGGATTCTAAAGTATCAATTTCTCTGCCTTCTGCTTTCCAGGCATCGATTCCTCCATGTAAATACCCCATTACATTATCGAAACCTACACGCGATAATCTCGTGATCGCCTCCTCTTCTTTTCCAGCATCTACAACTAATAAAATAGCCTGATTGATGTCTTTAATCAAAGCACCTGCCCAAGGTGCGAAAGAACCTCCTAATCCGATAAAAATGGATTGCGGAATAAACCCTTTGATAAACTTGGATTGATGTCTTACATCTAAAATTAAAGCATCCGTTTCATTAGCTATCAAATCAAACTCAGAAGGATTTAAAGGCTTTGCTCCCCTCTCGATCACTGTATCGATAGAATCATATCCTTCTTTATTCAACTTTACATTTAATGGGAAGTATGCTGGCGGTGGTAATAATCCGTCAGTAACTTCTTTGATGAACTCATCACGAGTCATATCTTCTCGTAAGGCATAATTGGTTTTCTTTTGGTCTCCAATCGTTCCTACGGTTTCTTTACTTAGATTCTTTCCACAGGCAGAACCCGCTCCGTGTGCCGGATATACAATCACATCGTCTTCTAAAGTCATGATTTTAGTTCGAAGGCTATCGAATAAGATTCCGGCCAAATCTTCCTGGGTCATACTCGCTGCTTTTTGCGCTAAATCAGGACGACCTACATCACCAAGGAATAAGGTATCTCCACTAAAAATGGCATGGTTTCTCCCATTTGCATCTTTCACTAAATAGGTGGTACTTTCCATGGTATGGCCTGGCGTATGTAAGGCTACAATTGTAATATCTCCTATTTTGAACTCTTCACCATCCGTAGCGATGTAGGCATCAAAACTTGTACTTGCACTTGGCCCATACACAATTTTTGCTCCTGTTTTTTCTGCCAAAGTCACATGTCCACTAACAAAATCGGCATGGAAGTGTGTTTCAAAAATATATTTGATGGTTGCATGATCTCGCTCTGCTCTATTGATATAATCGTGAACTTCGCGCAATGGGTCAATAATGGCTACTTCGCCATTACTTTCTATATAATATGCTCCTTGAGCTAGGCATCCCGTATATATTTGTTCAATCTTCATAAGTTTCTTAAAAATTCGTTGTCAAAATTACTTCAGTTTTCGAGTTCTTTTTCATGATTTTTATCATCTTTTCATATCGTATCATTCATAAGCTTGATGAATGTACTGTGCGTATTTGATCTGACTATCTCTATTTCCGGTTTTATAATACACTACCGCATCATTTGGTCGCATAAAGAAGTGATTAATATCAATAATCTCTAAAATTCCGCTTTTAAATAAGGAATCCCGCACCGGGCCTTTCACTGCTGCAAAGTAAAAAGTAATCGCTTTCTTCTGATAAAATATGATTCGCTCTTTCAACATTTCAACCGCAGTGCTATCGACACGATTCATACTTTCCGCATCAAAAACAATAATCTTCAAATCATCGCCTTTGGCTTCAACCATTTCATCCAGCTT
>JALQZD010000162.1 GCA_023258495.1 Polaribacter sp. | reverse complement strand
TGGCAATAAACTGGCAATGGATTCCACCGCTACCACAGCTCCTTTTTCGCCCATAAACAACATTTTCACAGGTTCTTTCTGATTGATTTCATACTCCAATAAGGTCTGTCTGCACCCCCCACAAGGCCCTACTGGTCGGTCAACAACCTTAGTCGCCGAACTGGCAGCAATAGCAATTGTTAGCATTCGCATTTTCGGATGCATGGTTGCCGCTTTCCAAACCGCTACGCGCTCGGCACACATGCCCGAAGGATAGGCCGCATTTTCCTGATTATTTCCAGTGATAATTTCTCCGTTTTCCATCAGAATGGCAGCGCCTACAGAAAAGTTCGAATAGGGCGAATAGGCTTCACTTTTGGCTGTAATTGCTGATTCCATTACGCGTTGATCATCCGCAGAAAGTTCAGAATAGGAATCGTATTTCGTCGCCTGTGTGCTGAATTCAATTTTTTTCATCTTTTTAAAGGTAAAAAAAAGCAGTCGGTTAGGACTGCTTCAATTTATTTTTTTTGACTACTAATAGTCGTCGTAAATCTCCCCTAGATCAAACGATAGGGAGAAACGCAATGAATTTTCCAACGGATTGTTGACATCCGAAGAATTGATCAAATAGGATAAGTCAACATTTAAAGCATTCGTTCTAAATCCGGTACCAATGGTAAAATATTGTCTATTTCCTTTATTCTGACTTTCGTGAAAGTAACCCGCACGTAATGCAAAAGCATTGTTATACAGGTACTCTGCACCTAAGGCATAGGTAAATTCCTGTAACTCTTCACTAAATCCGCCTGGCGCATCACCAAAGGATTGGAACATACCACTAATCCATCCTACGTTATCATCTTTACCTTCAATAATATTTCCATTACCATCACGCAATGGTGGCGTAGGAACCAATAACTTGGTAAATTCAATATTGGTCGAAATGATATTGTAATCGTCTAAAATGAAATCAAATCCACCACCAAACTTTAAGTTGGTCGGAATGAAATCTTCTTCACCAGGAACATAAGATACTTTCGGACCAATATTCGTAATGTTGAATCCGATTCTGTATCTACCGTTAAAGCTTCCGTAGTTTTCTTCGAAGGATTGATAATACCCAGAAACGTCCACTGCAAAGGAGTTAATCGGTTGTAAGGCATTACCTGCTGTTCCATTAAACGCTAAGTTTGAACGTAAATATTTTAAGCCAACCCCCATCGAGAAGGTCTCACTTAATTTTAAAGCATAGGCTCCAGATAACACAAATTCGTTCGGATTGATTGAGCCGTTCGGATTCCCCTGGTTGTCGGTGAGGTTGATTTCACCTAAAGAAAAATATTTAAAATCTGCACCCCATGCTGAATTTTCACTAAATCTATTGATATAGGATGCACTACCAATAAAGATGTCATCCGTTAAGTTTCGTAACCAAGGAGAATAGGTTAATCCGGCATATACCTGACGACTGCCGAATGTCATTTTCGCTGGATTGTGAAATAATGAGAACGCATCTGCAGAAGTTGCCACACCCATATCTCCCATACCTCCAGAACGTGCATCCGGTGGAATTAATAAGAAAGGAGCTGCGGTAGTAATACCTCCTGTTTGCTGTGAATTTGTTTGTGCTGAAATTCTAATTGTTGTGCATACAGAAAGCACAATTAGGAGCATAATTTTTTTCATTGACTGTTTGGGTTTGAAGCAAATATCTAATTTTTATTGAAGAATTACTAACTTTTCGTATTTCTCCGATACGATATTGCTAATCGTTGATCTTACTTTTAATTTATAGATGTATACACCTTTTCCTATTTTTTGCCCGAAATCGTCCAATCCATTCCATGTGATCTCTCGAGATAAATTTCCTGTGGTTTGTACTTGCTGATTGATGGTTTTTATCAGTTTTCCAGACACTGTAAAAATTTGAATCTGAACTTCTAAGGGCTCATTGGGTTTATTGTGATTGAACCAGAATTCAGTGTAATTGATGAACGGATTCGGATAGTTTAATACGTTCTCTAAATTCAGGTTAGCATCACTAACCACAACAAAATTTAACGTAGCTTCTGACGAATTATTGTATGTATCCCAAGCTTTTAATTCGAGTGTGTGCGGTCCTTCTTCTAAATTCCGTAATAAATAATTCACTTTTCCGCTTGTAAAGTCGTTCAATTCGGTTTGATAAAAGTCATTTAGAATGATTGGATTATTCGTATCTCCATCCAAAATCGCAACAATATCATGGTCTACCGCCGTAATCGAAGTATTGATTCCACTTTGGTCTTTCAATACGGCTATCAAGTTGGGTGATGAATTTGTATTTCCACCATCCAGGAAGGATTCATCGTTCATAAACAAGGAAATTTCTGGACCAATATTATCTTCCGGGGCGTTTTCATTGATGCCTCCTACGGTGATATCAAAATTGAATCCACCTTTATCTTCTAATCCGTTTTCTGCATAAAAACTCAATTTTCCTTTTCCGTAGGCGATTTTAATATCCTTTGGAACGATAAATTCAAAACTAAAGGCACCATTTTCTACGGATGACTTTCCACGAAAGATCTTACTGTCCTGCGTATCAAAAGTCATGGTGACTCCAAAACCATCATTATCTAGGGTGGTTTTATCGATAGGCTTATCAAAAATGGTCGTCGATAAGGTTCCGTTAAAATTCGGCAACGGATTGTTATTCTGATCAATAATGATTCCGTCAAACTTAATTCTTGATAAGGCTTTAATAGTATCTATGCTTTGGGTTACATCGGTATCATTCATTCGCGTGATTCTCACATTTGGCTTTGGAATGGCCAGTTTCATCGCTGGATCTCCAAAATGATAAATAAAGAATTTCTGCGAACTCGTAAACTGATTTTTGGTTTCTTTTAAACTTTCGGCAATCGTGTAATCTTCACCATTAAATCCGAGAAGAATACGCATCATTTGCTCATTAAAATTCTGACCTGTAGAAATAAATACTTCGCGAGTGGTGGTAATCATACTGGCCGCTCCTCCATTTCGATTCCAGAACGTGAGCTCCCCCGCAGTAATCCGTGCCGGATTATCAAATCGGGAAAAATCACAAGTGATCGTAATTAGTAATGGAAGCGTTTTCAAGTTGTTAAACTCCTGAATCTGAGGTTTATCTAAAATGCGCTCCTGCGCAAATCCATCTTCTCCACCGTGACCAAAATAATCCAATATTAAGGTTCCTTTTTCAATTGCTTCGGTGATGGCTTTATTTACATCGGGATAGCGTTCTCCTCCCGCCGAATTTTGCTGTACAAAGGCATCCATATAAATTTTAGACAGATTGAAAATAGGTTTATTAACCTTAATATCATCGGCAATTTTTTCCACTCCTTCCTGAATAAATTCTTCTCCGGCAACGTCGATATCATCTGCCAATAGCGTGATGGTATTTCGCCAATCCCCTAAAGATTCCTGATTGTAATAGGATAAGATTTTATCAACCACATCTTTGGCCTGGGCGATGGTCGATACCGGAATCCGACCACTGGTCACCTCAATTGTGTGTGAACTCAACATCGTTCCTTCATTGTCATCGAACATTACATAGTAATCATCGGTAACATAAGAACTTGCCAAGTTGAAACTATTGTCAGACAACTTTACCGGAATGATATTGTTATTAGACGGAAGGCGATCTTTATAATCGTAAGACGAATCGCCAAAGAAACAAACATATTGCAATTTTCCGTCTGCGGATGAATTGTTATCGTATAAAAACTTTAGAAAATCTCGAATACCTGTGATGTCTTTAGACCCTGAAGCAAATTCATTGTAAATCTGATCGATTAGCACCACTTGGCCTGTTAAATTTGAATTTGTCTGATGGTAATCGACCAATCGCTGCGCTTGTTGTGACAATTCCTGATTGGTAATCACTATATAATTGATATCACGAAGGCTACGCAAGTTCTGATTCGCAACTCTCGAATTATCTTCTATTGTCGGTGTATAAAAATCTTCATCACTCAATACCACATACTCTTTTAAGGATCCACCGAAATCCTCAAAGCTAAAGTCAGTGACAAAGGTTTGATTGGTAATAATTTGAGGGGTAATTGGATTGGTCACATCCCAAACGTCAAAAGCATCCACCCCATTGGTGATGGTAAATTCGACATTATCAGGAGATATGGCCTGTTGAAAATTTCGAAACGAAAATTGTTTACCAGTGAATATGAGATTTTTTTTTCCTTGGATTTCAATATAGTCCAGATGTGCTTCCGCAGAAGGGTTTCCACTATTGTTATAGGTGAGTGTTACAGTAATCGCATTTGATGTCGTTTGAATATTTCCAGATTGCTCAATGGCGAAAGCCTTGGTTAAACCATCCGGATTGACCTGCGGGAAGTTAAGTGTAAACACATCCGCAGCATTGACATTCACATTGAGTGCCGTCGGAACAACTGAATTACTGACACCTCGAACTGTGATGCGAACATCCGAATTAGGAACCAGATCATCAAAAGGAATGCTATAAGACACTGATGAGACCGTATTCAGGTCTTCATTAAAAAACCATTGGGTTCCGGCACCTAATATACTTAACTCATCACGCTCGAAAAAGGTGTAATCATTAAACTCGGTAATCGGGTTACTGGAAACTACCAGCGGTGGAATACGCGTTCCGATACGTTTTCCATCCGTAGCATTAATGGTTAAAAAGTAGTAGGATTTTTCGGAAAAAATATTGAACTGGTGACTGGCACTTCCGGTATTCGGTTCGACCTTCCAATCGTGTGGACCTCTGGCATACAATAAGATAAAATCATCTGCATCAAACCTACCATCCGACTCCCCTTCAACATAAATTCCGTTTTCTTGCAAGTCTTCATAACGCGATTCACTGTTCAATTCTGGCAACATCGTTCCGCCATTTCCATAGATATGAATCTTACGCGGATCGATGGTATTCACATTCACACCCAACTGACTTAAAAAGGTACGATCTAGTTTAAAAACTCCGGTAGTATCCACAGAAAATTTAAACCAGGTTCCTTCGGCTAAGACAGAATTTTGAACTTGGGAATAGTGAGTGAACGAAAATAATATGGCAAATACTAAGAAAAATCGCTTCATACTGCAATTCAAATAACGCAATAAATGTTCAGATATTTTGGCCTTTCGGCCAGAAAATATACTAAATACTAAAAGTAATCGTTTTGTTAACAAATGTAAAGAACGAGTGCTTACAAAATTATTGATTCGCTTGTTGTGAAGTACAATTTTATCGTAAATTGCAGACTAAATTTCAAATTAAGAATGAAACACGTTTTTAGAACCCTAATTTTAGTTGTTTTCGCCCTTTATTTCGTATCGTGCAGTAAAACAAATAAAAGCAAGTCTTCCCTAACGGGTTTGAGTTTCAATGATCCGAGATCTGGAAACTACATCAAAGGCAGTTTTGAAGGACAAACACCTCCTCCCGGGATGGTGGCAGTTGAAGGAGGAACCTTTACCATGGGAGCCGTTCAAGATGACGTAATGTTCGATTGGAATACCACTCCTCGGAAAATGCATGTACGTTCCTTCTACATGGATGAAGCCGAAGTAACGAATTCAGAATACTTTTTATTCGTACAATACATCAAGGATGTATTTCCGCCTTCAGAAGAAAAATATAAAAACATCTACAGCTCTGTCTTACCAGACACCTTAGTTTGGCGCAAGAGTTTAGGAAATACAGATATCTTAACCGATAATTATTTCAGACATCCTGCGTATGCAGATTACCCAGTAGTTGGCGTAAGCTGGTTACAAGCGAATGAGTATTGTAAGTGGCGTACCAATGCGGTGAATCTGAAAACCTTAATTGATAAAGGACACATCAAAAATATTTTTGAAGCCGATAGCATCAACAATTTCTTCGATACTGATGTTTTCCTTACGGATGATTCTCGTTTGTTTGATGGTGACACAACGGTTTACAAAAGAGGAGTTCGAACTGCAAGAAAACGTGGAGATATTGCTCCAGCCAAGGATGCTTTCCAAGGAAGAAAAATTACCAGAGCAGATGGAATCTTGACACAGAAGTTTAGATTACCAACCGAAGCAGAATGGGAATTTGCTGCGAAAGCAAATATTGAGAACAGAGAATACAATAACGTAAGAGGTCGTAAGAAATATGCTTGGGACGGAAAATATACGCGTTCAAAGTCGAAAAGATATCGAGGAGATCAGTTGGCAAACTTCAAACAGGGAAGAGGTCAATATAGCGGATTATCCGGATGGAGTACTGACGGCTCGGATATTCCAATCAAAATCAAATCCTACCCTCCAAACGGATTTGGATTGTACGATATGTCTGGAAACGTGGCAGAATGGGTAGCTGATGTTTATCGCCCAATTATTGATAATGAAGCCAATGACTTCAACTACTTTAGAGGAAACTTGTTTACGAAAAAGATGATTGATAAGGATGGTAATGTGGTGTATGCTGAAGCAGGAGCGAATGGAAACATCGAATACGACACCTTGCCAAACGGAAGGATTGTACCAAAGCAGTTGCCTGGTTCAATTAAGTCTGTGCCAATCACCAAAGACGATGCTATTTTTAGAAGGAATTTCTCTGTAGCCAACAATTCCAATATTGGCGATGGGGATTTATTATCATCTCGTTTTTATGAAGACGACGAAGATCGATTTACTTCAAGACCAAGCATGTACAATTCTCCAAAAAAACCATCGCTTGTGCGCGACGAAGCAACCGGTAAAACAGTGTTGAAAAACGACTCAAAACGAAGAACTACCTTAATTAGTGATAATACTAGAGTATACAAAGGTGGATCCTGGGCCGATAGAGAATACTGGTTAGATCCGGCACAAAGAAGATATTTACCAGAGTATATGGCAACCAACTACATTGGATTCAGATGTGTGTCTGATATTGTCGGACCAATGACTTCAAAAAAGAAGAAGCCAAGAAACTCGATTCGATAAGAAAATAATAACAAAAAAATACATCCTCATTGTTACCTTTGCAGTGAGGATTTTTTATTGAACTGATGAGCATTGCTGAACTTTATCAATTATACACCCAGAACTACTTGATAGATACGGATACGCGTAGCATTCGACAAGGAACCCTATTCTTTGCCTTGAAAGGAGCGAATTTCAACGGAAATACCTTCGCTGAGAAAGCCTTAGAAGCAGGTGCCAGTTATGCAGTAATTGATGAAGCGGAATACAAAACTTCAGATAAAACCATATTGGTAGATGATGTATTGAAGACCTTACAGAAACTGGCCAATTACCATCGGAATCAATTGGATATCCCATTCATTGGATTGACAGGAAGCAATGGAAAAACCACTACAAAAGAATTGATCCATGCGGTTTTAGAAACACAATTCAAAACCTCTGCAACCAGCGGAAACTTCAACAACCATATTGGAGTTCCGTTGACTATATTAGCGATTCAACCGGATACTGAGATGGCAGTGGTTGAAATGGGCGCCAATCATCAAAAAGAGATTGCATTCTTATCTTCTATTTGCGAACCTGATTTTGGGTACATCACGAATTTTGGAAAGGCACA
>JALQZD010000040.1 GCA_023258495.1 Polaribacter sp. | reverse complement strand
CAAATCGTACAGGATTGTGTCGTGAACGAATATGCAGAACTAAAAGACCCTTCACCACAATCATTTTTCGGCTTTACACGCCAAAAGTAAGTCGTTGTCTCTTGCAAAGTGGACACATCATAAGAATTGGTAGACACTGTTCCGCTAGATACAACATTGGTGAATCCGGAATCTGTAGCCACCTCAACATCATACGCATTGGCATTAGAATCAGCATTCCATTCCAACCTTGGGGCTAACGCAACATCTGTATCTCCATCTGCAGGAGCGGTTAGTGTTAACGCATTAAAACTTCCTTCGAAAACCTGAAGCCCTACCTCTAAATCCTTATTCACAGAATTTGACGTGGCATTAACGGTAACCGTGTAATTGGATGCCGCAGCTCCATTTAAGTTTGAAATGGTCATGGTAACATTTCCATCTGCAGCAATGGAGGTTGGACTAAAAGAAGCGGTAGCTCCAGAAGGTAATCCGGTAGTTCCAAAACTAACATTTTCACTAAATCCGTTCACAAAATCAAGATTTAATGTATAACTCGCCGTATCATTTCCAACATTACAGACGCTTTGTGCTCCGCTTGTATTGGTTAATACATAGGTTGGTGTTGTCGAATTAATCGTAAAATTTGAACTGTTCACTGCATAGAAAATATTATCGGCTGCCTCAACCATGATACGAGCTGTACCTGTAGGATGATCTGGAATCACAATATTCTCTGCACCGTCATTCGATATGTTTGAGGCCAATGTAATTGGAAAGGTTGCTCCACCATCCGTAGAAAGCAAAATATTTACGGTCTGACAATTAATCGGAAGGGCTGTTGTTGTTCCCACATTCCATACGATCTGTTGTGTCGTACCCACATCCCAAGTCACCGCAGATGATGGTTCAATAATAGTAAATGGTGTAGCATCAACAATCGTCACTTTCATATTATCTCTGGCTGTATTTCCTCCGCCAGAAAAATTATCACGCACAGTGAATGCAAAATTCAAGTCTCTCGCCACAGAAGGTACAACCTCCCAGGTATTTGCAACGGTTCCACCAATCACCGTAGCCAATTCCGGAAAATATCGTGTCGGAGTAGTTTTCGAGGGTAATGATCGAAACATTGGACCCTCTGAATTGGTTGCTGCTGGAGGCATAGTCGCTCCTACTTCTGGATCTATTTGTTCCCAATTATAAGTTAATGAGGTGGTTCCGTCTGCATCGGTTGCACTTCCTGTTAATTTAAAAGGTGTTGATTTTGGAATTGTATAATCATCTCCGGCATTTGCGGTAGGAGCAGCATTTCCAGTATTCGTCTCCGTCGCACAGGTTCCAGTGCTCGTGATCACACTCCACATCTCTGAAATACTTACGGTGTGAAAGTAATCGTCACTGTTCCCCGTTGCCGAACCCGCTCCAATAACATTCGGAGAACAGATTCCTGCATACCCCATAATCGTAGAACCACTTCCCACCTCAATAGCCGTCAGTGAATTGCGATTACAATTGTTATTCTGAGTATGATTGGCACCAAATTGATGCCCTATTTCGTGTGCTACATAATCAATATCATAAGGGTCGCCTATCGGAGAAGCAATACCTGTAACTCCACGTGCTTTTTGACCTGGTATACATACCACACCCAAACCTGCAAGACCAGCACCACCAACACTAAAAATATGTCCAATATCATAATTTTCACTTCCAATCACATCGTCACAAATACTCTGAACCTGATTGATCATAGTACCGGCGTTTCCATCTGTAATTCCACCTGGGTTGTTTGTAGTGACTCCGTCATTAGTAGCATCCAGATAAATGATTTCATCGTTATTACTAACCAGTACCATTTTAACCCCTAAATCGATCTCAAATACGCCATTCACGCGGGTCATAGTGGTATTCATCGCCGATAAAACGGCTGCCTTCTTCTCAGCATCAGTTGCTCCCGCATCAATGCTCTGATTGTTTAGGTGAAACTGCGCATACTCACCACTACACACCAATGCCATTCGATAGGTTCTTAGCTTTCCGTCATCTGCATTTACGCGCAAAGCCATGTCATTAGCCGTGGCTTTCACATCAGCTTCTACCAAGCATTGAAAATCTCGATCTTCGGTAGGTAAATCAATTCTTCGATAAACGATGTATTGTGAATTTGTCTTTTTATAGGGATCGATATACAAGGTAGATTCCGAACCCGAAAAAACAGTAGCATGAAACCCATCAGTACCTATACTTAATTTTGCAATCGCCGTGGGGTCATCAATTCCCTGGGCGGTATACGATCGAATATCTGGAAACTTTGCCTGCAAATCAGGTTCAAAGTTCGAAGTTTCCCGAATTCTGAATTTTGCCAACACACCATTTTCGTTGGGCAGCTCCAAAATCGTTCCTTTTACCCCAGGTTTTAAGTGTTGATTCAATTGATTCAGTTCTAAGGATACCAGCTTGTATTTTGTCGGAATATGTTTCTTTTGATAGACCTCCGGATGTAATGAATTGTAGGATTCATATTGGAAATCGTGCCATAATTTTTGAGCATTTAGCGGACTAAATACAAACAATAACAATAAACTTAAAATGAGAGGACTCTTTTTCTGATGCATAATTGAATGTGTTGACTACTTTCAAATATACGGATTTCTTTATCTTTGCAGCTGTATTTATGAACAGAATCGTTACACTCGAAGACCTTGACCAAAAGGATTATAAGAAGACTTGGGACTACCAGACGCACTTGCTTCAGCAGATTGTAGATACCAAAATTTCCAATCGCAGAAATGACCAGCAAATTGAAACAAAAAATCACTTTTTGTTTGTAGAGCATCCTCATGTATATACGCTTGGTAAAAGCGGTGATATGAGCAACCTGCTTCTGTCTGAAGAAAAATTAGCAGAAAAAGGCGCTTCATTTTATAAAATCAATCGTGGTGGTGATATTACCTATCATGGCCCAGGTCAGGTTGTTGGATATCCAATTTTAGATCTTGAAAATTTCTTTACAGACATTCATAAATACCTTCGCCTTCTCGAAGAAACCATCATTTTAACCTTAGCTGAATACGGATTAAAAGGTGCTCGTAGTCCTGGAGAAACGGGAGTCTGGTTAGATGTCGACACGCCCTTTGCTCGAAAGATTTGTGCTATGGGTATCCGTTCTTCTCGATGGGTTACCATGCACGGATTTGCCCTCAATGTCAATACCAATTTGGGCTTTTTCGACAACATCATTCCCTGCGGTATTAAAGGTAAAGCGGTTACTTCGCTAGAAGCTGAATTGCAACAAAAAGTTCCGTTAGACGAGGTGAAAACGAAAAT
>JALQZD010000388.1 GCA_023258495.1 Polaribacter sp. | reverse complement strand
AAATACACATATCCTCGTTGTTTGCTATTCAAGTAAATTCTGAATTGAGTGCCAGAAGTATAGGTTTTGTTAACCTTGTAGGTTGTTTTTGTTGCCTTAACAATATTAAAGTTTCTAGTTGCACCATCAGCTAATTTTATTGGCATATTATTACCAGAACTTAATCGTAATTGTAATTCTCCGCCTAAACGGTTTGATGCATAAACGTTATTGTTATTGTTATTGCTGTCGCCATCGTCATTATTATTTCCATCAATAAGAACATATGCTGTTTTTACTTGTCGAGCAAAATCAGCATATTTTATCCAGAAAAAACCATTTCGTCCAAATCGTGTTCCCCATGAATTCATAATTTCGAATGATCCTCCAGCTTTATAATCATCGTAACCAACAACTACCATTGCATGTCCGCTTCTTCCATTGTTTGGAATCCAAACATTGTTACTATCCGTTTTCAAATTATTAAATCTAAATAATCCAATAACAACTGGGTTTTTTTCAGAAATAGCTTTTTTTACTTTACCCACTAAATTGATCGGGTTATTCCATCTTGCCAATTTTTCAAATGAACTTATTCTATATGGCTTTGCTTTTGATTCTGTGAAGCTATTTGGCATTTTTGTACAGTTGGTTTCAGTGTATTGAAAATCCTTCATTAAAGCAGCACCATTGTTAGTTTGAAGAACTTTCATTGCTCTTTCGATATAAGATCCTTGGCATTTGTCATTTACCCTTATTTTGTTATAAACGTAGGCAGGAGAGAATACATTTTGATTGATCTTATAGGTTTGATTTTTCCAACCCATTTTAATGGCATATGAAATTGTTCTTGCCCCAAAGGCAGTTGCCCATCCAACACAAGACCCCTGTCTTCCCTGACTCCTTGGAGTAGGAGCGTAGGCCTTTAAACTATAAGAACTTGGTAGTTTTGTAAAAGTTCTGGTCACTAAAGGAACGGATTGTGGTACTTCCTCATAAAGATTTTCATCGAACTCTAAACCAAAGCCAAATTCATCTTGACCATAGGTTTGAACTATTGCAAATAATACGATGCAAAGGAAGGTAGCTAGTTTTTTCATTTGAAGATTTTTTTATGATTGAGCAATTTACCTTACTAATATATAAAAAAAAATAAGGCATATGCCTTACTGTCAACTACTTCCTGATTTAATTTTTACACTTAAGGAGTGAATCGTTCTAACTTTACACGATTTGTTTTTAACAAGTAATTCTTCACTAAAACATTCGAAATAGTTGTATTTTCAATTGGTGATAGGATTTTTTTCAATCGCCCTAAAGATTGTTCCTGATAAGCCAAATTGGTATATCCAAAATATCTTACTTCATGATTTTCAACCAAAATAATCGCTTGCTCTTCAATCTCTCTCCCTTTTTCATACAAGATAAAGTCTGAATTATTGAATGGATGTAATTTAGGTTTGAATTGTTTTTTAAAATTGTATTTCGGATTGATTTTATCGAGTTCCAAATAGAATTTTAATCTCAAAAACAAGTTATTTCCTGCCAACTCATACCGAACAGCTGTGGCATTTTTCTGAATTTTCTGACCTCGTTTTGAAGTTTTTAAAAAGACACGTGTCAATTCTTGCTTCATATTTTTACCCTTACCAATGAAAATTACGCGTTGTTTGTCATCTAATAGGTAAAACACACCTAAGGCACTTGGAACTTCTTCGATGAATTTATTCAGTTTGTCTTTGATGTTTCTATTGTCGTGGTACAGAATGGATTGTTGAATGATATTTTTCTCAATATCCTTCACCAGAAGCAATTTGAACAATTGAACCGTTGCAAGGGCATCACCGTTTGCTCTATGTCTGTCGCTTAAAGGAATTCCCAAACTTTTAACCAGTTTTCCTAATTTGTAGGATGGTGCTTCGGGTAACAAGGTTTTACTTAAGTCGACGGTACAAATTGAATCTCTCTCATACTCGTAACCAAGTCTTTTGAATTCTAATTTGAGCATTCTGTAATCGAATGAAGCATTATGGGCCACCAATGTGCAGTTCTCAGTAATTTCAATAATACGTTTGGCAACTTCATGAAATTTAGGGGCATTCCTCAGCATTTTATTGCTAATACCTGTCAGTTTTACCACATATTCCTGAATGGGCTGCTCTGGATTCACTAACGAAATAAACTGATCAGTAACAGACTGACCATCAAATTGGTAAATAGCAATTTCGGTTATTCCTTCTTCGTTGAATTTACCGCCCGTAGTTTCAATATCAAGAATTGCGTACAAAAGTGTTTCGTTGATTTATTGATAATTTCTTTTTCCAAAAATTGAGCTTCCAATTCTTACCATGGTACTTCCGTTTTCAATGGCTATTTTATAATCACCACTCATTCCCATAGATAGAATTTCCAAACTAGCATGTTTTTGTTGTAGTCTATCAAAAGCGTTTTTTAAGGAGCTGAATTCACGTTCGATTTGTGATTCATCGTCGGTAAAAGTAGCCATTCCCATTAATCCGACAATAGCTATATTCTTAAAATTGGATATTTCTTCTCCAGATAGGATGCTTTCTATATCTGAAAATGAGAGTCCGAATTTGCTGTCTTCTTCTGCAATTTTAGCCTGAAGCAAACACTGAATTACTCGATTGTGTTTTTCGGCTTGTTTGTTGATTTCTTTTAAGGTTTTTAGACTATCCACACCATGAATTAAATGCACGAAATGCGCCATGTATTTTACCTTATTACGTTGCAAATGCCCAATCATGTGCCATTTGATGTCTTTCGGTAGCTGATCAAATTTGTCGACCATTTCCTGAACTTTGTTTTCACCAAAATGACGATGGCCAGCTTTATAAGCCTCTAAAATATCGCTTTGTGGTTTGGTCTTGGAAACCGCAATCAAAGTGACGTGTTCGGGTATGGTCTTTTGAATATGTTCTAAGTTATCCTTAATCATTTTGTTAAAGAATTATTCTTCTTTTAATCGTCTGATAATTTGTGTAGCTAATTCTTCTCCAATTCTTTCCTGTGCCTCATTCGTAGCTGCACCGATGTGTGGCGATAATGATAAATTCGGATTCATCAATAATTGAATTTCTGGTGAAGGCTCTTTTTCAAAAACATCCAATCCAGCACATTGAATTTTACCTTCTTCCATGGCATTCACTAAAGCGATTTCATCCATAACCCCACCTCGTGCTGCATTAATTACATAAGTGCCATCCTTCATTTTGTCAAATTCAGTTTTGCCTAAAATGTAATTTTCTTGAGCGGGCACATGTACCGTAATGAAGTCTGATGTGGAAAGTACCTCATCCAATGGTTGCACTTCAATATCAAATGTCAATTTTCTCCCGTCGAAGAAAGACAATTCGATGATTGCGTTTTCAACATAAGCGTCATAAGCAACCACCTTCATTCCCAATCCGATAGCGATTTTTGCTACTGTCTGTCCTATTCGCCCAAAGCCAATGATTCCGATCGTTTTTCCTTGTAATTCGATTCCGTTACCATAGGTCTTTTTTAAGGTCTTGAAACGTGTATCTCCTTCTAATGGCATTTCACGATTCGATTGGTGTAAAAATCGCACCATTCCATATAAATGAGCGAATACCAATTCGGCAACCGATTGTGAAGAAGCCTCTGGTGTATTAATGACATGTAATCCTTGATTAATGG
>JALQZD010000353.1 GCA_023258495.1 Polaribacter sp. | reverse complement strand
ACATTTATACTCGAAAGACGAAGTAGAGTAGTTGGTGTTTCCTAGCTTTCTGAATGCTTGCTATACCCTCTCCATTTTTGGAGACAAGCTTGCATATCTTCAGGAATCTCGGAATTAAATTGTAAAAATTCTCCAGTTTTTGGATGGGTGAACCCTAAAGTTTTTGCATGTAAACCTTGCCTTGGCATTGCTTTGAAACAGTTTTCAACGAATTGCTTGTATTTGGTAAAAGTTGTTCCTTTAAGCACTTGATCCCCACCATAACGCTCATCATTGAAAAGTGTATGACCAATATGTTTAAAATGTGCTCGAATCTGATGTGTTCTTCCCGTTTCTAATTTGCATTCGACCAAAGTAACGTAGGTAAATCGCTCAATTACCTTATAGTGAGTAATAGCTGGTTTCCCGTGTTCACCATCTGGGAACACATCCATTTGTAATCGATTTTTGAAATGACGGCCGATATGTCCTTCAATCGTTCCTGAATCTTCTTCAATATTACCCCAGGCTAATGCGTAATATAATCTTTCGGTTGTACGATCAAAAAACTGACGAGACAAATGTGCCATCGAAAACTCAGTTTTTGCAATGACCAATAACCCGCTAGTATCTTTATCAATACGATGTACAAGTCCCGGCCGTTCGTTACTATTTGTAGGTAGGTTTTCAATATGATGAATCAAACCATTTACGAGTGTTCCAGTGTAATTTCCATGACCAGGGTGTACCACCATTCCTGCAGGTTTGTTGACCACGATGACTTCATTATCCTCGTAAACAATATCTAATGGAATTTCTTCTGCCACCAATAAGTTTTCATGGGGTGGGTGCGATAAAACTACTCGAACTACATCTTTTGGTTTTACCTTGTAATTTTGTTTTACAATGGCATCATTTACGAGAATGTTTCCTGCTTTTGCTGCTTGTTGGATTTTATTTCGGGTGGCGTTTTCAATAAAGTTCATTAGAAATTTATCAACCCGCAACGGAACCTGCCCCTCACTTGCTACAAATCTGTAGTGCTCGTAAAGATCATCATTATCAAATTCTGAAGTTCTTGAATTTTCTTGCATGAAGTTATATTGAAAACGAGTTATTGATTTGACTAGCGGCCTTTTCCGTCTCCTAAAATTAAATCAACAATTGAATTTAAAGGAATTTTATCTCCCATATTCACTGTTTTTCCTCTAAATCGGATTCCGCGTACCACATCCTTCCCAATATCTTTTACATAAATGAATTTGGTATTTACACTAATTCCAATAGATCTTAGATTTGAAATTGCCTGACGTTTTGTTTTACCATTTAATTGCGGTAAGGTAACGTCTCTATATTTGGACGGATTCAAAGTAAGGTAAATCTTTCTTTTTTCTTTTACAAAATCACCCGCTTCCGGACTTTGCTCAATCACTGATTTTTTGGGATAGGTCGGATTGTAATTTGCACTATCAATCACGATAAAATCAAGATCTAATTCCTTAAGTTTCTCAGCAGCTTGTTCAATGGGAATTTTATGTAAATCAGGCACTTCAATTTTTTGATTATGATTCGTTGTATATCCCAACCAGAATTTTAAACCAAATACCAATACGAAAAAACCAATTCCAGCAATAGCCATTTGGGTCAAAAAGGTTTTGCTTATTAGAAAGCGTAAAAGATTCATGTAGGTGATTTTTTGGTCGAAACAAATATATAAAATCTAAACGTTGTCTATTCTATTTATATTTTGATAAATTTGTTTGTATATACTACAATTCATGAAAATTACCGTCGCTATTATTATGGGTGGTTACTCCTCTGAAGTAAACATTTCAATGAAAAGTGGCAATGTAGTTTATCAGCATCTCAATCGCGATATTTACAGACCCTTTAGAGTTCATATTTTAAAAAACGAATGGGTTGCTTTAGATGAGGATGGGGCAACTTACTCAATCGATAAATCCGATTTTTCTTTTACAGCAAAAGACGAGAAGGTTAACTTTGATTGTATTTTTAATGCGATTCATGGAGCACCTGGTGAAGATGGATCGCTTGTAGCTTACTTCGAAACACTAGGTATGAGGCATACCTCGGCTCCATTTTATCAAATGGCGCTAACCTTTAATAAACGAGATACCTTAAGTGTTGTGAAACAATATGGAATAAAAACTGCTAAATCTGTGTATTTAAATGAAGGAGATGAAATCCTCCAAAATGATATTGTTGAGAAGGTTGGATTACCGTGTTTTGTAAAGCCCAACAAAGCAGGCTCTAGCTTTGGAATATCAAAAGTATACGAGCAACAAAACTTGTTGGCTGCTATTCAAAAGGCATTTTCTGAAGATTCGGAAATTTTGATTGAGGGCTTTTTAGAAGGAATCGAAGTGTCTGTCGGAGTTATTCAATATGCAGGGCAAATCAAGGTTTTACCAATTACAGAAATTGTATCAGACAATGATTTCTTTGACTACGAAGCTAAATATGAAGGCAAATCTCAAGAAATTACTCCGGCGCGATTATCCGAAGAAACAAAATTGAGAGTAGAGGAAGAAGCCCGAAAAGTGTATCAGATTTTACAAATGTCTGGTTTTTCAAGATCTGAATTTATCATAGTAAACGATGAACCGCATTTTTTAGAAATGAATACAGTTCCAGGTTTGACGGAAGAAAGTATTTTGCCTCAACAGGCCAACGAAGTCGGAATTTCTCTGGCCTCATTATTTGATAACGCAATTAAAATGGCATTAAAATCATAAGTATGAAACGAGCAATTTTTCCAGGGTCATTTGATCCGTTAACTTTAGGACATTACGATATTATTGAAAGAGGTGCCAAGCTATTTGATGAGGTAATTATTGCTATTGGTGTGAACGCCGATAAAAAATATATGTTTACACTTGAGCAACGTAAAAAATTTATTGAAAAAGCCTTTGCCAACAATAATCGAGTTAAAGTTGTTACTTATAAAGGCCTAACCGTTGATTTTTGCAAAGAGATTAATGTCGACTTCATTCTTCGAGGACTACGAAATCCGGCCGATTTTGAATTCGAAAAGGCCATTGCGCATACCAATAGAGATTTAGCCCCAGTAGAAACGGTATTCTTGTTAACCTCTGCCAAAACATCCTATATCTCTTCGTCAATTGTTCGCGATGTGATTCGCAATAATGGAGACTACACCAAATTAGTTCCTAAATCTGTTCGTATTTAATTTTTGAAAATTGAATTTCAATTCATGAAAAAAATAGTTGCCTTACTTCTTTTAAGTATTGCTACTGGCTGCGGAAATCAGTCAAAAACAACTAAAGATTTTACTACAGTTTTTGAATCTTCAGACGGATTGGAAACAGCGACTTATGCTCAAATCATAGAGTATTATAAGAGCCTTGCCGATACGTATGAGGAGTTCTCACTGTTCTCGTTTGGACAGACAGATGCGGGTGAGCCTTTACACCTTCTAATTTTTGATACCGATCGAGTATACAACATTCAAGATTTAAAAAATTCATCAAAACGGAAAGTTTTGATTAATAACGGAATTCATCCGGGTGAATCTGATGGTATTGATGCCTCAATGATGTTGTTGAGAGATATTGTTCAAAACGATTCCTTGAAAAATGCATACAAGGATATCATTTTGGCTGTCATTCCTGTTTATAATGTTGGTGGTTCTTTACGTCGAAATTCGCATACGAGAGCAAATCAAAACGGACCCAAAGCCTACGGATTTAGAGGTAATGCAAGAAATTATGATTTAAACCGAGATTTTATCAAGCAAGACTCTAAAAATGCAGCTGCTTTTGCAGAAATTTTCCATGCTGTCAATCCTGATGTTTTCGTTGACACACACGTTAGTAATGGAGCAGATTATCAGTATACTTTGACACACCTATTTACCCAACACA
Organism: Polaribacter sp.; assembly: GCA_023258495.1. Classification (GTDB taxonomy): domain Bacteria; phylum Bacteroidota; class Bacteroidia; order Flavobacteriales; family Flavobacteriaceae; genus Polaribacter. Next base: position 1,382 of record JALQZD010000353.1, on the reverse strand, counting down.
ATAAACTTGGGGGTTCGCTAGGAAAATTCTTGGAAACGAGAATGCGGCCCTACTTAGAGCAGTCCTTATTACACAAGGGATATGATATCACTCCATATGTAAATGTTTGGGGTTCTACACCAGAAAAAGGATGGTCTCAGTTTTTTGACGGACCAAGATACTCAACGGGGTACACTACCTTATTTCATACGCTAGGAATGATGGTCGAAACGCATATGTTGAAACCCTATAAAGATCGAGTGTATCAAACCTATGCCTTATTATTTTCAATGCTCGATTTTACAAAGGAAAATGCTAATCAAATTCAATCGCTGAGAACGAATGCATTAAATGAAATTTTGGCAAAGAAAACGTATCCAATCCAATTTAAAGTAGATCGAGAGCATCCTGCTCAATTGCAATTCAAAGGGTACGAAGGGGAGCTAATTAATAGTAAAGTAACGAATGGGAAACGTCTATTTTACAAACAGGAATTACCATACACCAAAACCGTTAACTACTACAATAATTTTATTCCAAGCAAGGAAATTGAAATTCCGAAATATTATGTTTTAAAACAAGGTTGGCATGAAATAGTAAATCGACTAAGAGTGAATCAAATTCAGTTTGACAGGTTCGATAAAGATACAACGATAGTGGTAGAGGTAAATCATATCAAGGATTTTAATACACGTCGTTCTCCTTATGAAGGACACTATGTACATTTTAATACTACTGTTTCTGTGAGTAAGGCAGCGATTCAATTTCATGCTGGTGATTTGATTATTCCAACACATCAAAATGGTGTTCGATACTTGCTAGAAACCTTTGAAGCAGAGGCTACAGATTCATTTTTTAATTGGAACTTTTTTGATACAATTTTACAGCAAAAAGAAGGCTATTCTTCTTATGTTTTTGAGGATATTGCTGAAGAATTATTAGCAAAGAATCCGAAGTTAAAGGCTCAATTTGACGAAAAGATGAAAGAGAAAGATTTTGCCAAGAATCCGAGAGCCCAATTGAATTTCGTATACAAGAATTCACCGCATTACGAAAAAGCTCATTTACAATTACCAATTTATAAAATTAGATACTCTTTCTGATTATGAATTTTCGGATTAAACCAAGCGTTTATTAAAATGTATACTCCGATAAGCTTTTTTCAAATTTCTCCGGATTGGCAGCTAGATGATATCTTGGGTCATCTACGGCTTCTTCAATAACCTCCTTAAACTTTGGGCTTGCCTTGTACAGTAAATCTTTACAATCCTGACTTAGATGTTTCAAAACAATTGTCTTTCCAGCGGCTTCGTATTTTTCAACCAAATTAAATATGGCTTCAAGTGCAGAATGATCTGATACTCGGGACTCAACGAAATCAATTTCAACATTTTGAGGGTCAT
>JALQZD010000320.1 GCA_023258495.1 Polaribacter sp. | reverse complement strand
AAAATCCAGTTTTCATAAATCTTTGATTTTGAGTCAAAAACATCACCAGAAGTGATGATGAAATTCGCACGGCTCCCGGCATTTAAATTACCAATGCTGCTATTGCCAAGAATAGAAGCTGGAATCGTTGTTAATGCTGCCAAAGCCTTTGACTTATCGAATCCGTAAGAAATCGCCTTTTGAAGATTTTTATGGAACTGCTTGGCCGATTTTAATCGGAAGGTAGTTAAAGCAAAATTCACATCATTTTTTGCCAAAACGCTTAAGTTTGATGGCTCCTGATTCCATTTTCGCATATCTCTTAACGAAATCTGTTGCGCTAGCAACGGGTTAGAGACATCGAACGGTAATTTGAAATTAATCGGAATAACAAAATTTGCATTGGTTGCCTTGATATCTTCAATGCGTTCGTATTCTTCACCACTGCCTACAATGGTATATTGGATTCCGAATTCATCTCCAACTTTGTCTGCGCGAAAGGCATCCAGGTTATTGCTTACTTCGAAAAACTGAACTAAGTTTTTATTTGCATTTAAAGCCTCTAATGATAAATCTGTATTCTTCATATTTCCTTGGGCATACCAATCGGCATCCAAATAGGTTTGTCGTAGCAAGGCCATTGCACCCATGCGAGAACCCGGGTAACGCTGATTTGATTTTCTACTCTTATTGAAGGATAGAAACTGACCTGATTTTTCATCTAGGATTCTAAATGCATTAGATTTTGTCGGATCTAAAGCAATTAATAAACCATTTCCTCGAATGATGGCATCATGAAGGTGTGTGTTTACAACTCCGAATCCGGCATTAATTAAATCTTTTGCCTTACGATTATCAAATTTGAAATCATTAATCGGATTGGTTTCCGGACGAATATGATCGTTCCAGTAATATCCTTGTCTGGTAGCGTCATACTGAGTACCTCCAAAACCACCTCTACCCATTCTTCTTGGCGTTTTTATTCCGAAATCAGAATAAATATCAATAAACGAGGGATAGATGGTTTTGTTCGATGCATTAACGATTTGAGCACCTTTAGGGATCTTTATGGATTTACCGACAGCTATAACTTTACCATCATTAATCAACAAAGTACCTTTTTTAATAACCTTTTCTGGGGTTACATAGATCATTGCATTGGTAAATGCAACCATAGTCTGGTTTGTTGTTTTTACTCCTTTGTTAATTGGAAAATAGTCCTGTGCGTTAGCGCCCAGCACCAAAAAACACAAACAAAAGAATGTAATTATATTTTTCATGTAGAAATAATTTGAATAGTTTATAAAATTATCGATATGTATTCAGGGTGGAAGGATTACAAATTTACTTTAACAAAAATTTATGAATTAGATTTCTGCCCTAAACTGATAATATGAAATTAGTAAATCGACGACATAATTATAAGAATCAATTCCCTTTTGCTGATTATTAGCCTTTAAATACGCATTGTATCCCTTTTTAAATATAGGCTCTAAAGGATTCTTATATTGTTGCCAAAACTGATAACTATTATGATAATCCTTAAGAATACCTTTATGAATGGTAGAAAGAATTTCTTTGTGTTTTTCTGGATCTCTTTTTCGCAATTCATTTAAACAATAGGCGAGGGCCATTCGATAGCTGGAATACTTAAAATAAGGGTTGGTATTATAGTTTGCGGCCAGAAATCCGATAAAATTAGCCTCATTTTCTGCTGCAAATCCAATTTGATGCGCCATTTCATGACATACAGTTGTTGGGTAACCTGTTTTCAGAATTTTAGCATTCACCTGAGCTTCACCCGTTAACGGATTTAAATATCCTGATGTGCCATTGTAGGATTGAAAAAGACTCAGACCGGAATGTTTTACACTCTTTATCGAATACTTGAAATTCGGATATTCCTTAGATAGCGAATCATAGCCATCAACGGCAATTGTATACATCTCCGATTTAGACATGGGGAATTTCACAATAACGGTATCATTTTCAGTTAACTTTTGATGGTATATGTTTGCCTTTTTGACTATCGCAGTCGTCGTTGAAATTAAAGCTTCGGTGGTATATTCAGAAGTTTTGAAGCCGAATTGACTGTCCAATGGTTTTCTAAAATAATTCAACCCCCAGAAAAGGTAAAAACAGAAATGAATTAAGGATACTACCGCTAATGCACGAATTACTCGATGAAGCTGGTGCTTTAATTGATATCTAAATAAAAGGATTAGAAAACGAAGACTTACAAAAATAAGAAGTAGAAGTAATACATCGCCAACCGAAAAGGGAATCCATCCGAATAACAACCGTAACAATTTCGATAGGATTGGGTATACTTGATTTGAATAATAAATCTCGATAAGGTTTTGAAAATGAGAAAGGTATTGAACGATACCAATTTGTATTGGTAAAAGTAGGGCGAGTATGGTATTTCTTTTTTGAGAAAGCATCTTAGGTTAAAAGTAAAAATTAAAATTAATACCCATACACCGGCCTACGTTGTGGCCGGTGCTCAGTTTTCCCGCGAAGTAAAAACGCTTGATGAAGCTGAAAAGCTTAAGGCATCGATTGAGTCGACCAAAGAACAAGA
>JALQZD010000236.1 GCA_023258495.1 Polaribacter sp. | reverse complement strand
TGGTCCTTTAATTCTAGTAAATGTTTCGGACAAGAAAAGTTTTGTAGCATCAATTAAATACTCACCTTTTTTGATGTCAGCAACTAGGATTTTACCACTTGCTATGGTGGCATCACTCGTGTTGGCCGTTGCTGATTTAGAGATAGCATTATTTTTATCAAAATAGAAGTTCGTGTTTGGTGCGACGAATTCTATTTTATTGAAAAACTTCTTAATGTGAAATACACTAGAACCGCGGTAAGATCCTCTAAAAGCTCCTGCTTCAGTTACACCATCAGCAATTTGAGCAAAATATATGAAGTCTTTATTTAATTGGTCTTCTTTAACTAAAAGCTTTACCGATCCAGTAACTGTATCTTGATAAATGGTGAATAAACCTTCCATTTTTTTGCTAGACTTCGTTATACTAGCAATTGATTTTTTCGGCTTTGGTTTTGGCTTCGGTTTAGGAGCCACCATTTCCTTAGAATTCTTCTTTTTCTTTTTCTTACGTTGAGCATCTACATCTTGAATACCAACCACGGCAAGAGCAAGAAGTAAAGACAAGAATAATTTGAATTTAGCAGTATTATTTGTTTTCATTATATGATATATGTTGATTTAAATATCCCAAGATACTTTACAGATACTCAAGATTTGTTAAGGTTATGATAAATTTAGGAAATCCTTAAAAAAAAGCAGGACTACGTTTTAAGATATGGAAAGGATAAGCCGTATTTTTGTTAGAATGAAAAGAAAAGGATTTGTTTTTACTTCCTACGAGGCACCGAACCAATCTCCATTTGAGAAGCTACTTGAAATTTTCAAAGAGTTAATCACCTACACATCTGGGGATTTTGATGAGGCCATTGATTGGTTGCGTCAATTGGATAAGGAATACAACCTTACAGATGAAAATTATACTATTGAAGATTTTATTGAAGATTTAAAAGCCAAAGGTTATATCAAAGAAGAGATTGATGCTGATGGAAATGGAGGAGGAATAACCCTCACTGCCAAAACTGAAAGGGCAATTCGTCAGCAGGCTTTAAATCAAATTTTTGGTAAAATCAAACGAAGAGGTACAGGAAATCATAAGAGTAAAAGTGCTGGAATGGGGGATGAACACACCGGTGATTATCGTCAATATCAGTTTGGTGATTCCATTGATAAAGTATCCATAACCGAAAGTTTGAAAAATGCTCAAATCAATAATGGGGTTTCAGATTTTCGAATGACCGAAGATGATTTGGTAGTTGAAGAAACGCATCATAAAGCACAAATGAGTACGGTTTTAATGATTGATATTAGTCATTCCATGATTTTGTATGGAGAAGATCGCATTACACCAGCAAAAAAAGTAGCGATGGCTTTGGCTGAATTAATCACAACGAGATACCCGAAGGATACTCTAGATATTTTGGTTTTTGGTAATGATGCATGGACTATCGATATTAAAGATTTACCATATTTGAAAGTGGGTCCATTTCATACTAATACTGTTGCCGGACTTCAGTTGGCCATGGATTTATTACGCCGAAAAAGAAATACCAATAAGCAAATCTTTATGATTACCGATGGTAAACCGAGTTGCCTACGAATGCCAGATGGGCAATATTATAAAAACAGTATGGGCTTGGATAGCTTTATCACCAATAAGTGCTATGCAATGGCACAACAGGCTCGAAAACTACATATACCAATTACCACATTTATGATTGCACAAGACAATTATTTGATGCAATTCGTGAGGGAATTTACTTACGCAAATCAAGGAAAAGCCTTCTACACTGGACTTAAAGGTCTAGGTGAGATGATTTTCGAAGATTATGAAACCAATAGAAAAAAAAGAATAAAGGGGTAGAACGAAATTTAAGGATCGTTACATGAAAGACATTAAGACATTAGGAGAGCTAAAGGCATCTGGATATCAGACTAAATCGATAAAAGATGAATTACGTGACAATCTTATCCTAAAAATTAAAAACAAGGAAACAACATTTGAAGGGGTTCACGGTTATGAAAATACCGTTATTCCAGAACTGGAAAGAGCCATTTTATCTCGGCATAATATCAATTTATTAGGATTAAGAGGACAGGCAAAAACTAGATTAGCTCGTCTCATGGTAAATCTGTTAGATGAGTACATTCCAGTAATTGCAGGATCAGAAATTAATGATGATCCATTACAACCCATCTCAAGATTTGCGACGGAGTTAATTAAGGATAAAGGGGATGATACACCAATTGAATGGCTGCATAGATCAAATCGATTTGCTGAGAAATTAGCAACGCCAGATGTTACTGTAGCCGATATCATTGGTGATGTTGATCCGATAAAAGCGGCAAATTTAAAATTGAGTTATGCGGATGATCGTGTGATTCATTATGGAATGATACCACGAGCGAATCGATGCATTTTTGTGATCAATGAGTTACCAGATTTACAGGCGCGGATTCAGGTGGCATTATTTAATATTTTACAAGAAGGAGATATTCAAATCCGCGGATTCAAATTAAGATTGCCTTTAGATATGCAATTTGTATTTACTGCGAATCCGGAAGATTATACCAATAGAGGAAGTATTGTTACACCGCTAAAAGACCGAATTGGTTCCCAAATACTGACGCATTATCCGGAGACCATCGAAATTGCGAAAACGATTACCGCGCAAGAGGCTAAATTGGATGACCGTCAGGAAGAATTGATTTATGTTCCTGAGATTGCCAAAGACTTATTGGAACAAATTGTTTTCGAAGCGAGAAAAAGTGAATATGTGGATGTAAAGAGCGGTGTGAGTGCTCGTTTGAGTATTACTGCTTTTGAGAATTTATTGAGTACTGCAGAACGAAGACTATTGCGCTCTGGTGATGATTGTACTTCCATTCGTATGTCTGACTTCGTTGGAATTATTCCGGCTATCACAGGAAAAGTAGAATTGGTTTATGAAGGAGAACAAGAAGGTGCTTTTCAAGTAGCGCTTACATTGATTGGTAATGCCATCAAAACGCTATATCCACAATATTTTCCAAAAATTCAGAAGATTGAAAAGCAAGGCGAAGAAGCCTCTTATGATGAAATTGTTTCCTGGTTCTTCAATAATTCTGATGATTTTGAATTGCTCGATGAACAGAATGAAAGCGAGTACACCGGAATTTTAAATAAAATAAAACCCTTACAAAAATTCGTAAGGGAATATGTTTCGAATGTAAATAATCAGGATATTTTCTTTTGGGAAGAATTTGTCCTTTGGGGATTGGTAGAATTTAAAAAACTAAGCAAATATCGATACGCAGAAGGGGTTCAGTTTAAGGACCCATATGGTAGCTTTATAAGTGGATTATAAAATTAAAAAAGGGATGTTTCAAAAAACATCCCTTTTTTATTTATCGTCCTCTTCGTCTTCCCATCCGAATACTGCGCATATCTTGCATCTTTTTTCGAATCGTCTGTGTGTATTCAGTTTTACTAATTTCCTTTCCTTTGTTGGGAGCCGTAATTTTAATTTTCTTCTCCTCACCAATTTCAATCTCAGAACATAGAAGCGTCGTGTTTCCTGCACTCACCTCTAAAATCAAACCAGGTAATCCCCAGTACTCTCCAGGTCCATGAGCCACTGGAATCTCAGGCGTATACCAAGCCTCGACTTCGATCATAGCTGGTTTTTGATCTTCAGTACTCGTGTCATTATTTCTTAAATCACTCCAAGAAAAATTATACCATTCTAATTCGTCTTTTGGAACTGAAGCTGTTGCTTTATATGTAGAGTATTGCCCTATATTCTTAGTTTCAGTACCCATTTTCCAATCAATCTTATATAATTGATCTTTCACTAGAAAACGTTTCCCATAAAACTCCTGACTTTGAATTAGCTGGTTTTGTTTGATATTTTTATACTGATCTCCTCTAGAAAAATATCCGCCCCAAGAATCGGTCGCTCCAGAAACGGCATCAATTTTTTCTTTTTCTAAGAACATTGATTCTTCCTGGTTAAAGGTAAGAACGTAGGTTTTCTCTAATCTATTCTTTAATCGTGCCTGAATTTGTTTTTTCTGCGCTTCACTTAATCGTGCTCCCCAACTTCCCAATTGCATTTTAGCCTTTGAATAATAAATGGCCTTCCCTTGGAATTCCTTGGTTGGAGCAGGAAATAACATCAATATGAGTGATGCGAATAAGGTGGTTTTAAGTAGTATTGTTTTCATGGAGTGCTTAAATAATGTTTAACATAAAAATAAAAAAGCTAAACAAAACTACAAATTTTATCAAAATTCATATCCTATAAAAACGTTAATAAACAAGATTTTAGCCTATTGTTAATCGACCAACAGAATCGTTTCAAAAATTCCTGCATCTTTCCATCCACGATTTCTATCAGGCCCTTCTACAAATACAGATCCTATAAAATTTTCTCTATGTTCACTGTTGTCGTTATCGCAATAAGCCAATGCAAAACCAATTTTTTTATTAGCTGAAGGTTTCACCATAGCATCAAAATGATTATAGGTAAACGAATCATTAAATAGTAAAATTTTGAACTCCCAAACTGATGTATTATCAACGGTTACACGTTTAGAAATGACATGATTGTTAAATAATTTCGGTGTGTCTTTGGCAATAATATCCACAACATTACCTTCTAAGTCCACATGATATGCGAAAGCATTATGATTGAATTGATGATCTCCTCCGCTGTTGTCTTCGTCGATAAAAATTTCAACACAATCTTCATCCCACCATCTTTCTAAAGGATTACTGAAATTGTTCACAAGGGTATCATCGGTAATTTCTACTAAAAGATAAAGTGCTTCCTCATCCCAGGTTAATTTATATCTACCTTCGAAATCGTCTTTGGTAAAGGCATCTCCAAGCCATAAATTGTTGATATCATACCATTCAGCATCATTCCATGTAGATTCATTGTGATATCCGTCAATTACAATAGGGTTAGATGCTTTTTTGACTGTTTTTCCATCGAAATTTGGTCCGCATGCATTAAATAAAAAAAGTGATACAATGTAAATTTTAAGGTTTGTTGATTTCATTTGAATTCGTTTTTGATCTTACCAATCTCCTCTGGATTTAATATTTCGATTACATAAATCAACGATTTCGGTAATTCTCTTTTCTCTAGTGGTTTCTCGTTTTGCTTGATTTAGCCAATATAAATAACTCTTTCGGTAAGAAGGTGCAAAGCTCTCATAGTTTTCAAATGCCTTAGGATTCGTGTTGAAGGCTCTTTCTAAATCTGAAGGTATGATGAGCTTTTCAACATCATCTAAAGCTGTCCATGATCCGTTTTCTTTTGCAATTTCAATGGACAATAATCCAGATTCATGCATTAGATTTTCTTCCTGAAGTTCATCAATATATTTTTTGTTCAAGGCACTCCAGACACTTTTGGGTTTTCTAGGGCAGAAATATTGTTTTCTTTTGCCGTTTCCTAAGCTCTTAACTGTTGAATCAATCCATCCATAACATAAGGCGACCTTCACTGCCTCTTCCCAGCGCATCGAGGATTCTTCACAAGAAACTTTATAAAAAATCAGATAGACTCCATCGGTATTTTCATGGTTCTTAGATAACCACTTTCTCCATTCATTGGAATTTTTAAAGTATAATTCCCTCTTGTTGGTCATTATTATTCTAAGATCTCTAAAAGCCTGATCCAAGCCTCATCATGGGCTTTTTTATTTTCTAGAGAACCATCAGTCTGAGCGCCTCGTCTCATAAATGCATGTCCTGCACCTTCATAGACGACATACTCATAAAATTTACCTTCTGTATCCATGTATCTTTTTGTGTCTTCAATGGTAGAATTTACACGGTTGTCATTTCCGCCGTAAAATCCATAAACTGGAGCTTTGATATTAGCAAAAACCGCAGAATCTCTTGGAGCGGTTCCGTAGAAAACCAGGGCCGCTTTGATATCGGAATTATTTGTGGCATATCTGAAGGTTTGTGATCCTCCCCAACAAAATCCAACCACCGATACCTCCTGGTTAGAAGCTTTATCATTCTTGATATAATTGTAAGCAGCATTTAAGTCTTCCGTTACCATTTTCTTATCCAATCCGTAAATGGCTTTTCTGGCCTCATCAGAGCTTTTAAAATCTGTCGTTTTTTCTACACCTTCAACAGTGTTAGAAATTAAATCGGGTGCAATAACCAAATAGCCTTTCTCCGCCAATTGATCTGCAAAAGTTCGTGCCCAATCGTTGAGTCCTCTGTTTTCGTGAATAACGATTACGCTTTTCGTCGGTTTATCACTTTCTGGATAGGCTACAAAAGCTTTACAAATTGTGCTGTCAGAACGTTGTAAATCAACCCATTCGTGATGTCTTGGCGATTCTGAAAGTTTGTGTTTTTTTTCTGATTTTTTGGTATCACAGGAGGTAAGGAATACCATGCCCATCAGTACCAGTATGGTTAGTTTTTTCATGATTTGAGAATTAAATTATCTATAGGTTCCCGTTGGGAAACTTACAATGCTTTCATGACCATTAGCCCCAACACTTGCGACTCCAAAGAAGAAATTATCAATCACAATACCTTCTAATTCGTGCTCTGTTTTGCCTTCAACATAAATAAAATGATCCCAAGTTGGCGAAGTTGTATCTCTAAAATAAACTTTATAACCTTTCGCGCCTTCTACAGCATCCCATTTCAATTTTGCCGCTGGTCTGACTATTCCACCAATTCTAACATTTTTGGGAGATGAAGGTGCCCAAGCTACACTGGCCAAATTAATAGCATTCACAGCAGTCAATTTTTTGGCATAAGGGAAATTTACATGCTCGAAAGTATCTCCGTATTTAATCCCTTTCTCCATTCGTATATCTTGATGCTGTTGTGTGTAGTTTTCATGCATTTCCATAATGCGAATGCCTGCGAACCCTTCATCATTAAAAGGCCTATGGTGACCACCGCGACCGAAACGATCAAGTCTGTAAATCATTTTCGGATTCATTTCTGGCATGTAAGTTTTGGTTGTTTTGTATACATAACGCGCTAACTGACGTGAAATACCATCAACTTCTCCACCATAAAAACGCCGCATTCTTCGCTGTCTCTCCGTTTCAGTAGGGGGTGTTGGCTCACTAAAAATTCGGAAGGTTCGATTGTCGATAACTCCATCTACACCTTTGATGTTTCCAATCATATCATTATTTAAAATTCCTACGATATCCCATTTTTTCTCTTTGGCATATTTAGCCAAACCACGTCCTCCAAATAATCCCTGTTCTTCTCCAGATAATCCCACATAGATAATACTGCTTTCAAATGTATATTTACTAAGAATTCTTGCAGCTTCAATGGTTCCTGCCATTCCTGATGCATTATCATTTGCGCCGGGCGATACATCTGTGTAGTTTGTTGGATCTGAAATACGAGAATCAATATCTCCGCTCATAATAATGAATCGATTCGGAAATTTAGTTCCGCGTTGTATCGCAACAACGTTAACTACATTAACATCCTTAACGATTCGGCCATTCGTTCCCTTTTTTACGAAATTATTCTGAAAGAAAACCTCGAGACAATTATTGCAATCGGATGAAATTTTATCGAATTCAGATTTGATCCATCGTCTGGCCGCTCCAATTCCTTTGGTTTCAGAAATCGTGTCACTTAAGGTGTGTCGGGTCCCAAAATTTACAAGTGTAGCAACATCGTTTTTAATACGTTCTTCAGAAACATTATTTATAATGTCATAAATTCTACTATCTGTCTGTCCTGCTATCATCGTGGAGATAAGCAGGAAAACCCAAGTAATTTTCTTCATTACATTTGATTTACAGTTTTTTATTCATCTAAAAGGTGATCTTCTCATACGAGTTACAAAAATGTAACACTAGTAATTTTTCCATTTTCCGTGGTATAAATGGCAACAGCATTAACTTGTCTTCCATTAATGGTCACGAGTTCATGATCAATAACCTGATTGCCATGTACGATTCGTTTCAGTAACTTACAATGTAAATCAGGAGTGTTTTTAAAAAAAGGTGTATAGCGTTTTCGCATCATATCGATTCCCTCGTAAGAAAGGGTATTCGGATAAGTATATACTTTTACATTTTTTGCGTATGGTTTTAAGAATGCCTCTATGTCTCTTTTGTTATAAGCATCGAGTTGTTCTTGAGCTAAATATCTTGGAGATACCTCTGCGACCAGAGCAATTTTTGTTCCGTCTGCACTCACACTCATACGAGAAATAGTATTAATATTTTCATCGGTAAATCCGAAGAAAAGTTCACTGTAGGTGCTCTTATTTGGTGTGCTTCTAAAAATTCTCTTACCCCTTGGAACTAATAAGCTTCCATCTGGCATCCAAGTCATATCCTCAGTTTTACCCATACTAGTTATGGAGTTGATTTCTTTGGTTTTCGGATGGATAGACTTCAACATCCAATTGTCCTTGTCTTCTTTGCTGATAAAGCTAACCAAATTTGTTCCTGGGATTTTCTTTACCGACCTTCCAACATTCCGAACCATGGAAACACATTCTTTTTGTGTTACATCGCAAACGAATAATTCCATTGTTTCGCCTACAATTACCGATGCTACTACTGTGTTTTTATCAACCCATGTTGGATAGGCAACTTTTAATTTTTCGAATATCTCGGTATCAGCCCCAGTAGAGAAATCATATTCGTAAAATCGTTGTAATCCATCTTCATCCAATCGAACTGCAGATACATTTTTCGAATTTGGTATGCGTTGAGGCGAATATTCTCCGCCATTAGCTGTCTCAGAAATAAATCGTTTGGATTTTGTTTTTAAGTCATACAGAAGAATGTCTGTAAATTCACCTCGGGTATGTGCGTAAAGGATTGTACGATTATCATAAAATGAGGGCTGATTATCATACCCCTCATTTTGTGATATATTTACACCGTTTTCTAATTTGAAATTCTCACCTTCTTTCTTAATATCAAATACATGAATTTCAGTATTAACCTGGGCAAATATGCGAACTGATAAAAAGCATATAAGAAGGCTTAATTTTTTCATTTGTCGGTTTTTAGTTTGATGTTTTTGTTGAAAGGAATATTGAGTTGATATAAAATATCCTGATCTTTTTCGTCGGGTAACAAATCAAGTCCAAATCGTACTTTTTTAGGATCATCATAAGTCATTGTTCCAAAAATTCGATCCCATAAAGAGAAGATATTTCCGTAGTTACTATCTGTCCATGGCAATTCATGATGATGATGAAACTTATGCATATTTGGTGTGATGAAGATATAACTTAGAACCTTATCAATTTTTTGAGGCATATAAAAATTGGCATGTGTAAAATATGCAAAAAATACCGTTGCCATTCTGTAGAATAGGTAATAGGCTAATGGAATCCCGAATAGTACTACAACTGCTAAGGCAAAAACTTCTCGCATGGCATAATCTCCTGGGTGGTGCCTTGTTGCACTTGTTGCATCTACAGTTGTATCACTGTGATGAATCATATGGAAGCGCCACATGAATGGTACTTTATGAAGCAAGTAATGTACTAAGTATTGAGCCGAAAAATCTAACGCTAGTAAAGCGATTAAAAGTTCTATCCAAATTGGGGCTTCAAAAAGATGAAGGATTCCAAATTGGTTGTTTTGCAACCACAGGAAAATCCCTAGAGTTAGAACCCCAAATAACAGATTTATGGCTAAATCCATACTTAAAAAAACAATATTCACGCCTGCATGTTTCCATTTTTTATAATCAAATTTTACAAGTGGAATGATCAGTTCAACAATCCAATTTGCCGAAATACAAATAAATATCCAAAGCAGTTTTTGCCAAGAAGGCATCGATTCAAAAAAGTTCAAAAAAGTCTCCATCATTCTTATGTATTGTGTCCTAAAGATACGAATTTGAAGTATTATGAAATTGATGTTTCTACTTCGAAAAAAATATTCAGAAATAACTGCGTGTTTTTAGGCGTATTCGGATTGGGTTTTCTTAAAGTATATTCACATTTGGCTTTGATTGAAATGGTTATGAATTTTAGCAATATGACCGAAGATGCTGTATGTGATCAGTAATTTAAAACGGTAAGTACATCACATAATTAGGATTTGAATGGGTTTCAGATATTTTGAATAGCTCCTCTCCAAGAATTTCAAATCCTTGTTTTTTATAAAATCGAATAGCCCGATGATTTTCAGTCCAAACCTTTAACCACATTCCTAATTGTTTATTCTTTTTAGCGATGTCAATGGCATGCGCTACTAATTTCTTTCCTGCTCCTTTTCCATAATAGTCAGGCAAAACATACAGCCGGCTCATATAAGTTACTTCCTTCGATGAAATCATAGAAGAGGCAAGGTTTAAATTTATCTTATAATAACCTATCATTTTTTCATGATCAAAAAGAATGAAAAAAGTGTTTGTAATGTCCTCGATTTTTGAATGCAATTGAGAGGCCGAAAAATTCGATTGAACATAAGTGCTCATGTCTTCGGCAGGGGAGGAATGACCATGTGCTGGCATAAAGGACCTAATCGCCAAATCACTTAATGCAGTGACATCTGAAAGGGTTGCTTTTCTAATTTCCACTAAAAGGTGTTCCAAAAATTCCGACGGCTAATTCCATCCAAATTAATAATAAAACGACAATGCCAATCCAGAAAAAAAGATGCTTTTGTCTTCTAGATTTTTTTGATTTCCAAAGCATGGTAAGAAAGATTCCAAAAGAAAAAATTAACATACCGCCAACGACAAAATCAAAAACATCCCAATTAAAATCTGATATAGTTAACGTAAGAACTAATGGAATCAGTAAGACGGCTAAAGTGGTTAACAGAACTTTAATTAATAACCGTATTTGGTTTTGAGAAATAGTCATAACTCTACTCTTTTTCTTTTTTTACGTCAGCAGTATAACTCGCAATTAAGGTTTCTCCCATATAAATATGGATGTCATAAAACCCTCTTTTTTTAAACTGATGTTTAAGTTGAATTCTATTACCGTTTTGAATGACTTCAGGTCGGTAAGTTCTTTCTGCCACCCTGCTTACAGTTATGAGTTTTATTTTATCATTTGGAATCGAAATGCCTTCTTTTAATTCGTATTCAAACTTTAAATAATCATTTTGTACAATCTTATGATGCATCTTTTTTGGCGCAATATGAGCATTAATTGTATTGTAGGTTCCACTATATAACAATGGTAAATTGACAAACTCAGTGAGTGTCGGAACCACGGGAGTTAATGTGTATTGGCTATACATAGGGTAGTGGTTAAACAAAAATAAATCTGGTGCTGTCAAGAAAAGTCCATCATTATAACCAAAAACAAATTTCCCTTGATCTGGATACGAAATTCCAGCAGCCCAGGTAGGGTCGCAGAGATACCACTTGTCATTCAGTTTGACCACATTCCAGGAATGATTCGGATCTTCAAGATTTTCAACATTGACATCTGCAGTTCTTCCGTAGCCATGAACAATTTCGGCCTTAATTCCAACAATATCGCTCATCTCTTTCAGGAGATAGGCGTACCCAGTGCAAATAGTTCTTTTCTTGCGAATGAGTTTTTTAAATATGATTTTTTTGAATTTTGAATTCCATTCTTCCAATTTTATAGTATCCTCTTCAAAACGCTTCCGTTTTCTAGAATTTTTAGCGTACAGCTTGTAATCATTAGAAACGTTGTGCGTTATCCAAACAAATATGGCTCGGAATTTTTCTATATCTGTATCAAAATCCTTGGTTAAGTTATAGGTAATATTGTTCAGATCATCAAGTCGTTTGGCCTTAAAATTTTTTGCAATTTTATCAATCTTATGGAAATCAAATGACTTGAAATCAGACTGTTGGGTATGTAAACTTAAGGATGAGAAGAACAATAATAGAATCGATAACCTACGCATCGAAATTACTGTTTATTT
>JALQZD010000164.1 GCA_023258495.1 Polaribacter sp. | reverse complement strand
TTAAATCCGGATAATCTCTTTCAAGAACCCAAAAAAAATGCTCTCCATATACGGTGAGTAGGGTATCTGGTGGAATGTCTGTATTCTTACTTAAGTTTGTTAATAACTGAAGCATTTCTGAAAACTCGTAGGTACCGATAGCTGTATAAATACCGTTCGATTTCAAATCTGATTGTGATAGAATCGTATCTACCATTTCGAGACCAAATTTCGTCTCAACTAATTCTAAAAACTCTGTAAAAACTATTCCTTTCATTCGTGCGTAATTAATTCGTTATTGCTCCAGTATTGTAACGTATATTCTATTTTTTTTACGTAATCGTCATATTTTAATGGCTTTAAAATATACCCCGAAACCCCTAATTTATACGCCTCCATTAAATCTCTATTATTATTTGAAGTTGATAAAATAATAATGGGTAAGTGCCTCATACTTTCATCATTACGCACTATTGCTAAAAATTCTAGCCCATTCATTTTAGGCATATTTAAATCCAATAAAACAATATCGGGATTGATTTCCTCCTGTTTAATGGAATCCAGCGCAATCTCACCATTCTCCGCCTCCAACACCTCATGGTTCATTCCTAGGTTTTCAATGGCACGTTTTAGCTTTAAAATTTCTATTATATTATCTTCTACTAGAAGAATCTTTAATTCGAGTTTCATGGGCTTAGGAGTGAATTAAATAGGTTACAAAATTCAATTATTCTAACTACTTTCATGTATTTTTCCTTTACATAAGCATTTAATATCGATGAAATACAATTGACCATCGACAAAATACATTTATCTATATTTCACCCTCAAAAATAGGTGAAATCTTTTTAAGTGTTTCTAAACGCTTAATTTTTCCTGACCTTGTTTCTAAAAAATATGGAAGTTGAATTATTTTTTTTGGCTTCTCATAACGTCCTAACAAGTCATTGTTTTTAACCAACATAATAAGTGCTGGTATACGATTTTCAAATTGATAGGCAATAACCAAAATCAATTTTTCTCCTAATTTGTTATCTTTCTGAGAAGTGACAAAAAACGGATAATCGATGAGATTCTTCAATTTATTTTCAATCAATTCTGGATGTAATTTGATTCCGCCAGAATTAATAACATTATCAATCCTTCCCATCCATTTAAATTGATTATTAGAAACAAGTTGAACGACATCGTTTGTAACGATAACAGAATCAGAAATACTTGGAGCATTAATTACCAAACAATCCCTTTCATCTTTCAGAATAGTAATATTAGGAAGTGCTTCAAAATGCGATGGAAGATGTTGAAAATGATTCAAACGTTTCACAGCAACATGAGTAATAGTTTCAGTCATTCCATAGGTTTCGTATATCTGACATATCGTACTTTGTATACGCTTAATGGTCTGTTCAGAAACCGAACCACCACCAACAATTAACGTTTTTATTTGATCTAATTGTGATACCGAATTTTCAAGCTGAAATGGGACCATTGCAGCAAAATCATAATGATTCCTTAATCCTTTTAATGGAGTCGATGAAGGTTCAACCATTTGTAATTTCCATCCCGAAATCAATGAACGTAACACCATCAATTTCCCGGCAATATATGTTAAGGGTAAACATAATAGTACCCTCGAACCAGGTTTTATAT
>JALQZD010000116.1 GCA_023258495.1 Polaribacter sp. | reverse complement strand
GAAATCAGCACTATGGTCGCTGTAAGGTTGTCAATAATAGCTGACAGGATGAATGCTAAAATCGAAAACATCCACAGTAACTTCTTCTTACTCTTAAAGTTGACATAAGACTTAATGGTTGAGAATCCGTCGAAATAATCAATAATTTCAACAATCGTCATGGCCCCTAATAAGAAGACTAAAATTTCTGCTGTTTTTCCTAAATGGTGCAACAGGGTCTCCTCTACCCAATGCATTTTATCGTCGTGTGACAACTCGTTAAAGCCATCAACCAGACCATGTGCAGAGCTGTCGAACCAATTCCCGAAGGCATCAATTCCCAAAGCAATTAAAGCCCAACATACAGCCATCATCATTAAGGCTGGGATAAGTTTGTCTAATTTTAAGTTATGTTCAAGGGTTATCGCTAAATACCCCATCACGAAGACCAGAATAATTAAAGATTCCATTTAGGTCATTATTTTTTAATTCGTTACAATAATTCTTCCAGAGCTAACTCGAACGCTGTTTCACTAATATTTGTTTTCGAGTTATTCTTCTCGTGTGTCTTTTTTAGTGCATTTCGGATGGTTTTTGAAGTGTCATCAAAAATGGCTTTATCTGTCATTATTACCCTTCGCTCCATGAAATAAGCGAACACACGAGCCATGCCACAATTTGAGATAAAATCTGGAATTAAACTAACTTTTTTATCAGTTTCTTCCATTATTGGTCCAAAAAATATTTCTGGGTCAGCAAACGGAACATTTGCCCCGCAGGAAATCACTTCTAACCCTGTAGCAATCATCTCACTAATCTGATTTTTAGAAATCAATCGGGATGCGGCACATGGCATAAAAATCTCACAAGGCAATTTCCAAATCGCTGTATTAATTTCTTCGAACGGAATCATATGATCTGCCACCATCGTATTTCCTTTTTTAGTTAAGAATAACTCACGAATTTCTTCTTTAGAGAATCCCTCTTCTTTGATGATTCCTCCTGCTCTATCAATGATTCCGACTACAATTCCGCCCATTTGGGAAATGTAATACGCCGCAGCAGAACCCACATTCCCAAAACCTTGAACGATGGCTCTTTTTCCAACTACAGATCCGCCATAGATATCATAATAATGACGAACAGCTTCGGCAACTCCAAATCCGGTAATCATATCGGCAACCGTATATTTTCTGCTTATTGACGGAGATAATTTCTCGTCTTCAATCACTTTGATAACACCATGACGCAGCTGTCCGATTCGATTAATTTTATCAGCCTCGGTGGGTTTAAAATGACCATTAAAAACGCCTTCCTGTGGATGCCAAACACCACTTTCTTCGGTAATCGGAATTACCTCATGAATTTCGTCCACGTTTAAATCACCTCCGGTTCCATAGTAGCTTTTTAACAGTGGTGCAACCGCTTTATACCAGCGCTCCAACACCCCTTTCTTTCGAGGGTCGGTCGGATCGAAATTAATTCCCGATTTTGCGCCGCCGATAGCAGGACCCGAAACAGTGAATTTTACCTCCATGGTTTTTGCTAAGGATAGCACTTCATTCATATCTAATCCTTGTCGCATTCTGGTACCGCCACCCGCAGCTCCACCACGCAATGAATTGATTACCGTCCATCCTTCGGCTTCCGTTTCGGAATCTTTCCAATTGAATACAATTTCGGGTTGTTTATCCTCGTATTTCTGTAAGAGTTTTTTGATCATATCATAGTTAAAATAGTCTTTCTCAATCGATTGCGTAAACCGATAAAAAAGAAGTTCTGCAAACTTACTGCAAAAATAAAGAATCTCAAATTTTAAAAGGTCTCAGGCGTAAATATTAGCCCTGAAGAATGGTCTTTTTTAGCGCCAGTTACGCTGCGTAAACAATTGACCTGATTTTGACTGCGTAGTAACCCCAATAAAGCAAAAATCAGTGCTTCTTTATAATCGATGATTTCATTTGAAGGAATCACAATTTTTGATGAAGTAAGGGCCTCTAATCGTTTCACTAAGAATTTGTTTTTTGCCCCGCCTCCTGTCAATAAAATTGAAGATCTTTCTGAAGACACGACTGTTGCAATTTGAACCGCAATATGTTCTACATAAGTTCTTAAAACTGACTTGGCATCCAACGCAAAAGACTTTAAAATTGGATTCATATATGTGGCTACCCATTCCATTCCGAGGGATTTCGGTGGAGTTTGACTGTAAAAATCTATAGCATTTAGTGTATCAAATAATTCTAAATTGAATTCACCTTCTGATGCGAGGTGACCATTTTCATCATAATCGAATCCGAGTTGATCAGCGTATTGATTTAAAATCACATTTACCGGACAAATATCAAATGCGATTCGATTTCCATCAGAATCGTCAAACGATACATTCGCAAATCCTCCCAAATTGATGCAATGCGAATATTCTGAAAACAACAATCGATCTCCAATAGGTACGAGTGGCGCTCCTTGTCCGCCCATCTCCACATCCTGAGTTCGAAAATCACAAATCACTTGTAAATTCGTAAGATTCGCCACCGATTGACCATTTCCGATTTGAAGCGTATAGCCTTCATCAGGCTTATGAAAAATGGTATGACCATGTGAGGCCACAAAATCAACATTCGATACATCAAATGTCCGAATAAATCGATTGACCTGATCTCCTAAATAACGTCCGTATTCCAAATGAATTTGTTCGATTTCGGTAGCATTAAAATGAAAAGCAGTTTTAAGTTTTTGTTGCCAATCATCCGAATACGAAAAGGTGTCTGAAGCGATGATTTGGTAGTCTAAGGTATCGCTTTGATGAAAGTCTACACAGACCAAATCGAGCCCATCCAATGAGGTCCCAGACATCAATCCAATCACTCGAGTGGTTTTTTTATTCATTTTCTAAAAATAACAAAAGATTGTTGAAAAAAATGTTACGAAATCGATATCTTTGGGGCAAAATTTACGAAATATACATCAAAAATGGATTTTAGCTTAACAGAAGAACACCTAATGATTCGTGATGCGGCAAGAGATTTTGCTCAAAATGAATTGCTACCTGGGGTAATTGAGCGTGATAATAAGCAGGAATTCCCGCAAGAATTGATTCAGAAGATGGGAGAACTTGGCTTTATGGGAATTATGGTTGATCCAAAATATGGCGGAAGTGGAATGGACACCATTTCGTATGTATTAATTATGGAGGAACTTTCGAAAATTGATGCCTCTGCCTCTGTAATGGTTTCTGTAAATAATTCATTGGTTTGCTACGGATTGGAAGCCTATGGTTCTGAGGAGCAAAAACAAAAATACTTAACCAAATTAGCAGCTGGTGAATATTTAGGTGCGTTTTGTTTAAGTGAACCAGAAGCGGGATCAGATGCAACATCCCAAAGCACCACTGCCGTGGATAAAGGAGATTACTACCTATTAAATGGTACTAAAAACTGGATTACGAATGGTGGTCGTTCAGATGTGTATTTGGTAATTGCTCAAACCGATAGAGAAAAAGGACACCGCGGAATCAATGCGTTTATCGTGGAGCGCGGCATGGAAGGATTTCATATTGGTCCTAAAGAAGATAAATTAGGCATTCGTGGTTCAGACACACATACCTTGCAATTCAATGATGTAAAAGTCCCAAAAGAAAATCGAATTGGTGAGGATGGATTCGGATTCAAATTTGCCATGAAGACCTTATCGGGTGGTCGTATCGGAATCGCCGCTCAGGCCTTAGGTATTGCATCAGGTGCTTTCGAACTGGCATTAAAATATTCACAGGAACGCAAAGCGTTCGGAACAGAGATTTTCAATCACCAAGCCATTGCTTTCAAATTGGCAGATATGCATACTGAAATTGAAGCGGCACGTCATTTAGTTATGAAATCGGCATGGGATAAAGATCAAGGAAACAATTACGATCAGTCTTCGGCAATCGCGAAATTATATGCATCTAAAGTAGCTATGGAGCAAACGGTTGAAGCGGTACAAATTCATGGTGGAAATGGCTTCGTCAAAGAATACCACGTAGAACGATTAATGCGTGATGCAAAAATTACGCAGATTTACGAGGGAACATCAGAAATTCAGAAAATTGTAATTTCAAGAAGTTTACTGAAATAAGATGCAAGGTCATGATATTGAAAATCCATCCTAGTGATGGATTTTTTTATTCCAATAATTGAATATCTTGTACATGCAATCCGGATGCTGGAGCAATAAAAGGTAAGGGTGGATCGCTTTCTGCTTGCGCTAACGCCTGTCGAATAAAATTCAAATCAATAGTTCCTTTTCCCAATTC
>JALQZD010000104.1 GCA_023258495.1 Polaribacter sp. | reverse complement strand
AACATAGATTTTATTGGGTACAGTACTGGCCAGCACGGTTTATATTTCGAAGGCAATACGTTAACATCTGGTGGAAGCATTACCCTTTCTGCGTACAGCGGATCTTCAAGTTCAAGTTATTACGGATTTTATTCAGACAGTACATTTATTGCTGATCAAAATATTATTATTCAAGGAGCTCAACTGGCTGCATCGACTGCTGGTAATTTATCGAGCGCTGCAACAGATAGTCCGATCGTATTTACAACAACTGATACCAATGCAGATGTTACAGGTTATAACGGTGATCGAACCATTCGTTTAAATCAAGATCTAACAGCTACCAATGGATATATTAAAATTTTAGGTGAAACATATTTAACCGCAGACCTAACAGCTGGGACTGGCATCACAATAGATGGTGGTGAAATTGATGTTGGCGGAACCTTTGTTACAACAGAAGCTTCAGGGCATATTAAATTGTTATCAGATGCAGATATTATTTCTATTGCAACTCTTTCACTTACATCAGGAACAAATGGAGATGTTTGGTTCATATCCGATACAGATGGATCTGGAGCAGGTTCCCTAGAAATCAATCACAGTATTACAATTAGTTCGAACGGGGGAGATATTAAATTTACTGGAGGAGACTCGACCGGCTCAGGATATGCTATGGCATCTAATACTAGCAGTCAATCAATGCATCGTCATGAAAAACAATGCCTCCATATTCATCAGGTGACAATCGGAAACAGTCATTCTTTCCAGCCCAATTCCACCCAGTCATTCCTCGAATAGGTCGATTAAAGCCTATTGCATCTAATGAATAGGGACCAGAGTCTTTGATAATATCGCCTATACCATCATCAGAATACCCCAAGGAAGTTTCCCAGCAAGCTATTAAATTCTCATCATTTATTTTTTGTCCGTCCATTAAAGTATTTATTTCTGATTCAGACAATACTTTCTTATATATGCCTGATTGATCTATCTTCCCGTTATATAGATTAGTAACAAAAAATTGACGAGCTTTATTAAAATCTGTTGCTCCTGCCCAGATAAAATCTGAGTCGAATTTACATTCGTTAATATTCAGTCTGAATGTTTCAGAAATATGAGAATCATAATCATAGGGAACAACTGGTCCAAAATGGGAGTTGTATCGATTAATTTTGCCTTTTTGAATCAAGTTAACTTTACTATTCTTGTGATTATAGGT
This sequence comes from Polaribacter sp., assembly GCA_023258495.1. Taxonomy (GTDB): domain Bacteria; phylum Bacteroidota; class Bacteroidia; order Flavobacteriales; family Flavobacteriaceae; genus Polaribacter. The sequence continues at coordinate 353 of JALQZD010000104.1, read as the reverse complement.
CACACATAAAAAATACCAAGTTTTTTCTAGAATCTGAACTTCAGAGGTAATTTTGTCTACGGAAGCGCCATTTCCCATCCAAAACTCAAAATGGCCGTCCGGATTTATTCCTAAACCATAACCTTGGTTAGTATTGATATTCCATTTTCCTAGGATTGATTGGCGTTTTCCGTTGAGGTGATTTGGGCGAACAAAAGTAAAAATGGTAAAACTTTCTTGTAATAATAAAACATCTTGCTTATCTTCGACCCTAGCGAATGCTCCTTTTTGAACGAATTGTCTATTCACTTTTAGACTATCTGGAAATTTACTATCTACCTCATTCTCAATAAAACCTGGCCCAAGAGGGTTTT
>JALQZD010000103.1 GCA_023258495.1 Polaribacter sp. | reverse complement strand
GTAGCAGCTTAAATTTTCACGTAAAATTGAGTAACATCATAAACTATACACCTCATTATCAATCTATTAATTCTTTTGGCAATTCACGTTTCATACATCTTTTCATCATCAGTACAAAATCAAAAGCCGGATTTCTGTTCTAGTGAAAAATACAAACAAATCGATTTTTAAGAGGGTGACTAGAAGACAAATCTGTCATCCAAATTTGGGAATGTTTAGAGGAACACAAAAAGTGGTAAACGAAGTATTGAAGGGCATTTAGAAAAAGAATTCTTAACATCAATTTGGCATTATTTTAGTAGATTAGCCATTACATTTGATATTCCAATAGATTGATAGATGAAGATTCTAAAGCAAACAAAAATTGCAATTCTAACACTTGCATTGCTTGTTAGTTCATTACAAGCCTCTAATTTTGATTTCAATACGTACAACGACCCTGAGAAAGATCGGGTCATCATATATGTATTAAAGAATATTTTAACACGTGGTCATTACGTAGTGAAAAATATGAATGACGATTTTTCTGAAATGGTGTATGAAGGATTTATTACTAGTCTTGATCCCAATAAGAGATACTTTACTCAAAAGGATTTAAAAGAATTTTCGCAATACAAATATCAAATTGACAATCAATTGAAAAATGATGATATCACGTTTTACAAATTGGTTTACAATCGATTTTTAGAAAAAATCAAAAATGCGAAATCCAACTACTCTCAGATTTTAGACAACGAATTCAATTTCAACAAAAAAGAAGAAATTGATATCGACTATGAAAAAGTTCCTTTCGCCAAAAATGAAAATGAGTTGATCGATTATTGGAGAAAACAACTGAAATTACAAACGCTCGGAAGAATTCAACAAAAAATTAACTTACAAGAAGAAAAATCTAAAAACAAGAAAAACTTCAAGAGAAAATCATTCAAAGAATTAGAAAAAGAAGCACGAGATGAAGTTCATAAAAACATGGATGAGCTTTACATGCGAATTGAAGAATTAGAGCATCAGGACTGGTTTTCTACGTTTTTGAATAGTGTAGTAGGTGCGTTTGACCCACACACAACCTATATGGACCCAAGTATCAAAGAAAAATTTGATCAGGATATGTCGGGTAAATTAGAAGGAATAGGAGCCAGACTTCAGAAAAAAGGAATCTACACCCATGTTTTCGAATTGGTTTCGGGTGGCCCAGCATGGAAGCAGGGAGGTTTAGAACCTGGAGATATTATTTTAAAAGTTGCTCAGGGTGAAGAAGAACCACTAGATATCGTAGGAATGCGTTTGGATGATGCCATCAAATTTATAAAAGGGAAAAAAGGTACTGAGGTACGATTAACAGTTGAAAAGAAAATTGATGGATCAATAAAAGTAATTTCAATTATCCGAGATGTTGTTGAATTGGAAGAGACATTCGTAAAATCATCGGTTGTGGAAATGAACAATAACAAATACGCTATCATCGACTTACCGAAATTCTACATTGATTTTAATGAGCAATCCTATAGAGATTCGGCAAAAGATATGGAAAAGGAAATCGACCGATTAAAAAATGAGGGTGTAAACGGATTGATTATTGACTTAAGAAATAACGGTGGTGGATCTTTAAAAACTGCTATCGAAATTGTAGGATTATTTATCGAGAAAGGACCTGTAGTTCAGGTAAAATACAGAGGGGAAAATCCAATTATCAAAAACGATAACGACCCTAAGATTAAATGGGATGGTAAATTAGTTGTTTTGGTGAATGAGCTATCAGCCTCGGCATCAGAAATATTTGCTGCTGCGATGCAAGACTACAAGAGAGCGGTAATTATTGGAGGAAATCAGACCTACGGAAAAGGAACAGTTCAGAACATTTTACCAATTAATCAGTTTTATCCGAACTATCAGAAAGATTTAGGATTCTTAAAAATGACAATCCAAAAATTCTATCGTGTAAACGGTGGATCGACTCAGAAAGAAGGTGTGTATTCAGATATTGCAATCCCAAGTAGATATAGCTACATGAAATTTGGGGAACGTGATTTAGACGGTGCATTAGCTTGGGATAAAGTACCACAAGCGAAATATGTTCCGACCAACACCTACGCTAACTTCAGAGATGTTGTGTATAATAGCAAACAGCGTATTTCCAAAGACCCAAAATACAAGTTGATAAATGACTATGCGAAGTGGCTCAAGAAGAATCAAGATAACACTTCATATTCATTACATTACGACAGGTTTGTGCAGGAAGCTAAAAAGCGTGAAGAGCAAGCAAAACGATTCAATTCTGTATTTGAATATCAATCTGATTTAACTTTTGACTCTCCCTTGTATGAGAAATCTATGTTATCAACAAATCCGAACTTGGGCGATAAACGTAAAGCTTGGCATCAAAATTTAGCGAAAGATTTATACATTTCTGAAGCATTAAACGTACTTGATGAATTGAAGTTAAGAACAGCTGTTGAACTCGTAAGAAAATAGGATTTCCCCATGACTTTTGAGGTAGAATTTAACACCAAGTGGTCAGACTTTGACCCTAACAGACATATGCGTCATACGGCATATAATGATTATGCAGCTGAAGCGAGAATTCGATATTTTGCTCATGCAGGTCATCCGGTGGATGAATTAGCGAAAGATCATATTGGCCCTATATTATTCGAAGAATTCACATCTTTTAAAAAGGAAATTCAAACGGGTCAGTCTGTGACTGTGAATTGCAAACTTTTAGGATTGTCTGAAGATAAACGCAAATGGAAAATTCGCCACGAAATTTTAACTTCTAACGGGCAATTATCCGCAGTAATCGAAGTATTTGGTGCATGGATTGACCTTGAAAAAAGGAAATTAAGAACCTTACCAGAATCTTACATGGATTTACTTGACGGAATGGATAAAACAGAAGACTTCAAAGTTTTATAAACAAAAAAGCCGCTCAACATTGAGCGGCATTTTTTATTTGTACAGGCGGAGAGACTCGAACTCTCACACCTTGCGGCACTAGATCCTAAGTCTAGCGTGTCTACCAATTCCACCACGCCTGCAAAATAGGATTGCAAATATAATGAATCCGAAGAAATCGCAAAGAAGTTCCTCATTATTTTTCTATTTTTGATATACCTTAAATGACTTCCATGAAAGACGTAAAATCGTACATTGAAAAACACAAAGATAGATTCTTAAATGAACTCGTAGAACTTCTTAAAATTCCATCAATTAGTGCCGATTCCAATTATAAAAATGATGTATTGGCCACTGCGGAAGCGGTTCGAGAGAGATTGCAGGAAGCGGGTTGTGACAAAGTTGAAATTTGCGAAACGCCAGGCTATCCGGTTGTATTTGGCGAAAAAATAATTGATTCAAGTTTACCTACTGTATTGGTTTATGGTCATTACGATGTACAACCGCCAGATCCATTAGATTTATGGCATTCACCACCATTTGAACCTATAATTACAGCTACAGACAAACATCCAGATGGAGCGATTTTTGCACGTGGCGCCTGCGATGATAAAGGTCAAATGTATATGCACGTGAAAGCAATGGAATTCATGACCCAGACAAACCAATTGCCTTGCAATGTGAAGTTTATGATTGAAGGTGAAGAAGAAATAGGATCTGAAAGTTTATCATGGTTCGTCGAAAACAACAGGGAAAAATTAGCAAATGATGTCATCCTTATTTCGGATACAGGAATGATTGCCAATGATGTTCCTTCCATTACAACCGGACTTCGAGGATTGAGTTATGTGGAGGTTGAGGTTACGGGTCCTAATCGTGACTTACATTCGGGATTATATGGAGGTGCTGTGGCCAATCCAATTAACATTCTAACCCAAATGATTGCATCACTACATGATGAAAATAACCATATTACCATTCCGGGATTCTACGATAAAGTAGAGGAGTTATCATCCGAAGAGAGAGCCGAAATGGCCAAAGCTCCATTTTCATTAGATCAATACAAGTCAGCTTTAGACATTGATGAAGTCTATGGTGAAATGGGATTTACAACAAATGAAAGAAATTCAATCCGACCAACATTAGACGTAAATGGTATTTGGGGTGGATATACAGGGGAAGGAGCAAAAACCGTAATCGCTTCCAAAGCTTACGCAAAAATTTCAATGCGCCTTGTCCCAAATCAAGATTGGGAAGAAATTACGGAGTTGTTCAAAAATCACTTCGAAAAGATTGCGCCAAAATCAGTGAAAGTAGTTGTGAAACCTCATCACGGCGGACAAGGTTATGTGACTCCAATTGATAGCATCGGATATCAAGCTGCCAGTAAGGCTTACCAAGCAACATTTGGACAAACACCTATCCCCCAAAGAAGTGGTGGAAGTATTCCTATTGTAGCCTTATTTGAAAAGGAATTACAAAGTAAAACAATACTCATGGGATTTGGATTGGATAGCGATGCTATTCATTCTCCAAACGAACATTTTGGGGTTTGGAATTATCTTAAGGGAATCGAAACAATTCCTTATTTCTATAAATACTTTAGTGAATTAAGTCGTTAAATTTGATGTTATTTCTAGTCGAATTCAAGAGCTAAATCAAAATAAGTTTTAAATTAGCAAACAATAGGTATCAATAAAATAAAATCAACAATGAAAAAAACGTTTGTATTTCTATTCGCAATCGTGACGTTTTCTTTAAGCGCCCAAAATTTTAACAAATGGTCTTTAGATGTCGGTGGAGGTTTTCATGACATTCCTTTCGGTCTTTCTCCTGGCTCTGACATCAATCATCCAGATTTATGGCAAGCCAATATTGGAATACGTAAAATGTTTAATGAGAATTTTGGAGTTCGTTTGGGATTTGGAATGAATAAAATTAAAGGTAAACCAGCCAATCCGTTCGAAGCAAATTTCTCCAGAGTGAGTTTGGAGGGGGTAGCCAATGCGGGTAATTTTTTAAACTTCCAAAACTGGACCAAACGTTTCAACCTATTAATACATGCTGGTCTGGGGTTTGGTCAATTGGATAATGTAACTCCTTTGAATGCCAATAATGATTCGAGTTTTCATTTAATTTTTGGGTTTACACCACAATACAGAATTTCAGATCGATTATCGCTTTTCCTAGACTATTCTATTTTGACCAATTACAACCAAAGTAGAACATTCAATGGCGCAACAGTTGCAGGATTTAAAGATACGCAAGCAACCATTTTAAACACTTCTATAGGTGTGAATTTTGCGATTGGAAAATACAAACGGCATGCAGATTTCTGGAGAAAAGAAGAAGATTCAAAATTGGCTAATGAAGTCGAGGTAATTAAACAACGATTGGATAGCGTCGAAAACGAAGTTGCTGAATTAAAAAATAGGAAACCAGAAATTGTCGCGACAGAAACATTGGTGAAAGAACTCGACAAACGGTATGTGAAAAAAGAAGACATGACTTTAAAGAATGGTGAAATCATTACAGCCTCTAATGTGAACTTCATTAAAGAATTGTTAAGTCGTGGATATGTAAACGTCTATTTTGATGTGAATAAAACTGAGGTTCAAAAAGGTTCGATTGGAGCGATCAATTACTTAAAGCAATTTATGTTAGACAACCCATCAGTGACTGCTGTATTGGTTGGTTATGCTGATGAATCTGGAGATGATCAACGCAATCAACGTTTATCGGAAAGAAGAGCGAAAAAAGTATTTGAAATTCTGGTAGCTGCCGGAATCAATTCAGGTCGTTTAACTTATAGCGGTGGAGGAGTTGACCGCAGCGTCGGAAAAGAAGCACGTCAATTAGCAAGAAAAGTAAGATTCTTAATCAACTAAATACGTTTCTCAAAATCATATGGAACCAGGGCCGAGTGCCCTGGTTTTTTATATCGAAATATACCATGTCGTTCGAAACCATAAGTTGTTATCATTCAACTTTAACGTTCGATAATCCAAGCCAAACTCAATTCGATCTTTTTGAGATACCTGATACCCGAAATAAGGTGTGAGACGAATTTCCAATTCATTCGATCGAAAATCCCATAAGTATTCATTCCCTAGTTTGAAATAAAATTCACGATTATCAATTCGATCACCGTTCAATGGTTTTTGATAATGTAATCGATATCGACCTCTGAAATAAACAGGAATATGGGGCTCAAAAAATTGCTCGAACGCAAATCGATGCGCCAGTTGACTCGATTCAAATTCATTGATCACGTTGTAATGCTGAAATGTTCGATGAATGACGGTATTACTCCGAATCCTTAGGATATATCCAATATTAAATACCTGATACAAATCAGTTTTAACAGACAAAATGGATGATAGGTCGATTAGATGATGTTGAATTTTAAACGAATCGGAAAACACATCCGTCCTCGATTCAATACTATGTATCCATTTGATATGATTATTGTATTTCTTCGAAAGGATGACTTTGGGTAAAAATCCACTTTCAAAACTACTTTGACCACTAAGGGAAAGTGACCCAAAAAGAATGTAAATAGCCAATAATCCTCGCATTAAAACTGAAGATTTAATGAATTTTGAGGGCCAAATTTCAGTTTCTTAAGAAGTGTGCCAGATTTGGAGAGTAGTAGTTCATACAATTCAAATCGGTCTTTGGATTTACCTTTCACTACAACCTCAAAATCATAGGTATCAAAATCCTTGTTTTCTTTGGAATTAAAAAAAGATTCAATTTGATCAAACGTAATATTCTTGAATTGTTTCTGAATTTTTCGAATACTGAATTTGGCAAACTCATTGCTGAGAGTTTTTTCTAAAGGTACTTTTTCTGAAGCAGGTAAATTTGAAACTGAAATAAGGATTTCTATATCGATGAGCTGTCCCTGTTTATCGAATTCAACACTGTATTTGGTGCCGTTTTTATAGAATTTAGCTTCAATCGTTTTCCCATCCTGACTTTCTTCAGCAACCCATTTTAAACGTTTCTTATCTGTAATTTTTTGAAGGAAATTAATGGCAGCTGACGGAACATCCTCACTGTTAATTCGATATTCCCTTTCAAACTTCTGCTCGAAGCCCTTCGTCCGCGTGTTGAAACCTTCGTGAGGCTTCTTCTCGGAACGAAGTTGGTTGGGATC
>JALQZD010000026.1 GCA_023258495.1 Polaribacter sp. | reverse complement strand
TCAAAAACGGAACGTAGTAGTTGTCTCTGAATTTTGACAAGCCTTCATCTGCAGTTTTATTTATTCTTTTGAAAAACGCATCAATTCCGCTCGCTTTTGGATCCAATCCTTGGTCTCTTCTCTTTTGATCTAAAGCTTTGGAATGAGCGATATGTGCTGGTAAAATAACAAGGGCTTCTACTAATGAGACCGATAAGGTTAATAATACTACCGTAGACACTTCGCCAAAGAAACTTCCAATTCGTCCATCGACAAAAAAGAAGGTAGCAAACGCAATAATAGTTGTTAGAATAGCCGACACAATTGGAGGAATAACTTCCAAAGTTCCGTCTATCGCTGCCTGGATTTTTGTCTTCCCTAAATCATAAAAATGATGGTAGATATTTTCACCGATTACGATTCCGTCATCAACTAAAATACCAATAACGATAATCATTCCAAAGAGCGATAATACGTTTATCGTAACATTAAATTGAGCCACAAAAATAAACATTCCAAAAAATGCAATCGGTAACCCGAATGCAACCCAGATAGCCAGTCTTAAATTTAGAAAAAGAGCTAAAAAGAAAAGGACTAATAGGATTCCGACAATTCCATTTTCAATCAAAAGTTGCGTTCTACCATTCAGTGTAGTACTTCGATCACTAGTTACAACTAGCTGAATATTTTGTTGCTTCTGATTGTATTCGTTAATGTATTCTTTGATTTTATCTGCCGATGAAATTAAATCTTCGCTATTTGTATTACTCACGGTAATATCAATCGCAAGGTTTCCATTGAAATACAATCGATCTGGATTTTCTGACCAGGTATCTCTAACTTCAGCAATATCCTTTAAACGAATGATGGTTCCATTTTGCTGTGTTCGAACAATTATATTCTGTAATTCTACTCCATAATAGGAACGATTACGAGCACGTATGAGATAATCCTCCGACGAAGTTTTTATGTTCCCCCCAGTAATCAATAAGTTTGAATTTCGAACAGCATTAGCAACCTCTGTAAAGGATAAATTGAAAGCTCTCAAATCATTTTCTCGAACGGCAATTTCGATTTCTTCTTCTGGGAAACCAGAAATCACGATCTGAGAAATACCCTCAATTCCACGAATGTCATTTTCAATGTTACGAGCATATTGTTTCAAAGATTTAAGAGAAACGTTTTGTCCACTTACCGAAAAACTAATGGTGGGACGAATACTTTCGACCTTTGCAATAACAGGAGGTTCCATACCTGTAGGAAATGATGGAACACGGTCAACTGCATTTTTAACATCAGTTAAAACGATATCTACATTTTTTCCCTTCTCTACCTCAACGCGAATGGTAGCAGAATTTTCTCTAGAAACCGAAGTTACGCGTTCAACTCCAACAATTCCTTTCAGATTATCTTCTATTTTAAGCACTACTCCTTCCTCCATTTCAATTGGGGAAGCTCCTGGGTATACTAAATTAATTTGAATTAATTGGGAATCAACAAGTGGGAAAAATGAAGATTTCATGTGAAGTACACCGGCTGCACCAAACACAATAAATGCAATAATTACGACATTTACGGCAACAGGGAATTTGATGAAATAACTGATTATTTTTCTCATCCCAGAACTATTTATTGATTTTTACAATCATTCCATCAAAAGCACCAGGTAGGGTTTGAGACAAGATTTTATCATTGTCTTGCAATCCTTTGATCACCATATTTTCGGCTCCAAAGTATACGGGAATAATTTTTTGCAGGGTTAAAACGCTATCATTTTTAATCGTGTACACTGCATTGTTATCAACTAATAATTTTCTTGAAATCTCAAAGGCATTATCTTCAGATTTAGCGATAAGCTGAGCTTCTAAGAACATTCCTTCTTTTAAATCGGGATGTCTAACTTCGATAAATGCAGTAATGGTTTGCGATACTTGATCAATCTTGCCATTTATACGAACCACTTTACCCACATAAGGTTTTGATTTATTGAGGCTTTTTAACGTCACCGAATTACCAACCATTAATAAATCTGCAAACTCTGAATTGATGGATACTTGCAATTCATAAGCACCAGTATCGATGAATTCCCCTAATCGCTGACCGGCTCTAACTAATGAACCAGAGGTGACTAAAGTTTCCGTAAGCACTCCTGTAAATGGCGCTTTGATTTCAAATTTAGAGCCTCTAACTTCAAGGTTTTTTACATTGTAGTAGGAGGTTAAAATGCCTCTTCCACTGATAAAATATTTTTCCTTATTCGATGAAAACGCAGGAAGTTCAGGAACTTTCTTCGCGATATCAAATCCCTTTAAGAAATGCTCCCATTTTTGAAATTCGGTAGGATAATCCAATCGAATATCCGGTAAAATTGATGTAATTAAATTAAAAAGATTGCTCTTCTGTGACTGCAAACTCGCCTTAAATTCATCACTATTCACACTCAAAAGCGTTTCGCCTTTATCGTAGTAAACTCCTGGTTTAAATTCTTTTTTCGAAACCTTTAAAACACCTTGAACTTCCGAAAAAATGTCAATTTTGTTTTTTGCTACTAAATTTCCGTTGGCACTAAGTACAATAGGGACAGACCTGTTTTTTACATTTTGAACAAAAACGGTGTTCACCTTCTTACTGAATTTTGGTTTTGGCTTTTGATTTTTTTCGATAAAATAGTTTCCTAATGCAATGGCTCCGAAAATAAAAAAGAGCCCTAAAACGGCAAGAATAATTTTTCTCATACTGGTTAGTTAGTCTGTTGATGTAGGTTGATCTAGCTTGTAATCTACAAAAATAACTGAATTTTAAAGTTTAGGCTTTTTGATTGGAGTGGCAATTTTGTTAAAGAAAAGTTATAATTACTTCATTTTTAATTTGTTTTCTTTCAATACGGACTGCAATTGGTTTAAGTCTCTAGAATTTAAGACCTTTGTTCATTCGTAATCGCAATCTCAAAATTGCGATAGGAGATAACATTTATGACTCACATTTCAAGCACATCTGATGTTGAATTTTTTAATAAAATCGAAAATATCCCAAATGACATATGGGACGACTTATCTTGTGATCAGAATGTTTATTTAAGTAAGGAATACCTGAGTTGTATTGAGAAAAATCACGATTCGGTTTCATTTTCCTATCTGATTTTATATAATTCGAAACGTCGACCTATCGCTTTTTCAACCATTCAAATTGTAGATTTTTACCTTGACGGTGTAAATGACAGCATTGAAGATTTCGTACTTCGGGTTAAAAAAGTACTTCGTAAACTAGGTGTATTTCCAGACAAAAAACCAATCAAACTTTTAGTCTCCGGAAATTTATTCGTGAGTGGAGAGCATGGTGTTTTCATCAAACCAAAGCAAGATAAAAGTCAAATCATTAAACAATTATCTAAGGCCCTTTTAAGGTATGTAAATGAGGACAAAAACTTAGTCAAATCGATTGACGCTTTTATGCTAAAAGACTTTTTAGACGAATCTTTATTCATCACGAACGAACTTAAGCGTTTCAACTATCATCCATTTTCGGTCGAACCAAATATGGAACTTAAAGTAGATCCAAAATGGTCCAATTTTGATGATTATTTGGGAGCTATGAAAACAAAGTTCAGAATTAAAGCAAAAAAAGCCCTTAAGCAAAGCTCCGATTTAGAAGTGAAAGATCTTTCAGTTGAGGAAATTGGCGGCTACTTGCCAGATATGATTTCATTGTATGAGAAAGTTGCCAAGAGTGCAGCGTTTAATTTGGCCAATTTTAATCTCAATACGTATCGAGATTTAAAAGAGAAATTTGGAGAACATTATTTAATCAGATGTTATTTTCTTGAAGGTAAAATGTTAGGTTTTTTATCGGGAATTCAAAATCAGGATTTCTTAGATGCTCACTTTGTAGGAATCGATTACAAATACAATCGCACTTACGCCATTTATCAAAGAATGTTATATGACTACATTCAGCATGGTATTCATAAAAAATTAAAGGGAATAAATTTTGGTCGTACGGCAAGTGAAATTAAAAGTTCAGTTGGTGCCAAACCAGAAAATTTGACTATTTATTTACGCCATAGAAAACGTTTCACCAACAAACTGTTGAAATTATTTTTATTCCACGTTGAACCTACACCATTCCATCAAAAATTCCCATTTAAAAATACAATACATGAAAAATAGCCAAGAGCTTATCGATTTATTAAACTTAGAAAAAGTTGACGGTTCCGTATTTAAAGGATTTAGCGTAACCATTGGAAGTCCAAATGTTTTTGGAGGTCAAGTTTTAGCACAGGCCTTGCATGCCGCGACAAATACAGTCGAAGAAAATAGATATGTTCATTCATTACACTCCTATTTTTTAGAAGCAGGAAAATTAAATGAACCTATATTTTATCATGTGTCAAAATTGAGAAATGGAGGTAGTTTTTCGACCAGAAGAGTTACTGCAAAACAGGGAGATACTGTCATTTTTATTATGGCTGCCTCTTTTCATAGAATAGAAGAAAGTTTTGAGCATCAAATAGAAATGCCTAATGAAATTAGGGGCCCTGAGGATCTGCTTTCTTGGGAAGAAATGGCCGAAAAGTTTGAAGATTTCATTCCGGAATCTACCAAATACTTTTTAACCTTAGATCGTCCAATATCATTCAAACCCGTATATCCTAGAAATCCTTTACAACCCAAGAACCTCCCGCCAACAGATTTTGTTTGGTTTAAGTTGAAGGGTGATGTTCCAGAAGTTAGTAAGCAATTAAAACAGCAAATTTTGACTTACATCTCTGATTATAACGTTTTGAATTCAGCTTTTAATCCGAATGCTAAGAATTTCAGCTTTAGGAATACAAGAACTGCAAGTTTAGATCATTCCATGTGGTTTTACCGAGATTTTGATTTTGATGATTGGATGCTGTTTTCTGCTGAATCACCCAGTACGTTTGGTGCTAGAGGATTTGTTAGAGGAAATATTTTTACCCGCAAGGGCAAGCTAATAGCATCGTTCGCTCAAGAAGGATTAATGCGACCAATGAAGTAAATTTGATTAAAATCTAAACACCCATGAGCAACTTAATTTATGTATTGTCTACCAACGGCGTCTTATTTGTTTTAAGTATAGTTTTTTACCTGTTCCCTCCGAAGAAAATCAACAATTGGTATGGGTACAGAACCTACAAAACCATGCAAAATCAAAAGATCTGGGATTTTGCCAATGGCACCTTCAACAAAGCATTTTTGTTTTATAGTTTTTTATCATTAGCCGGCGGTTTACTTTTAAGTTTTGGGGCGACAGGTACTTTGACTTGGCAACCTATGGCATTGGTTTTTTTAAGTTTGATTGTTTGTATTGTTAAAACAGAAAATCAACTAAAAGAAAACTTCACAGACGAAGGAAAGTCAAAGAAAAAGCATTAGAAATTCGCAACTAAAGAAACGGATACATTACGACCTGCTGCCGATACACCTGAAGCAAATTCAATGTAATGTTCATCCATTATGTTGTCCAGTCGGGCTTGCACAGATAGATTCTCATTAAAGTCATAGCTTCCATTCACTCCAACAGTCAACCAGCTTGGAGAGCCATAATAACGATCTGCAAAATGAGTTGCATTGGGATCCACAATTGGAGTTAATTCCACATTATCTATGCCCTCTGTGAAATTAAAATCTTCTATATCTTTTTTAGAATTGAAACGGATATCTGCTCCTAACTGAAGTTTCTCTTTTTGATAAGTAAACTCAAATTGACCAAATAATGGTGGAATTGAAGATAGGGGCTCTTCGGTATCATAGGTTCTTCCTTTTGTATACGTAACAAAACCTGAGGTAGTCCAATTCTTGGTAAGTCTTCCAAAGTAATTAGCGGTATATCCAAAAATATAGGCTGTTCCTTTATTTTGATTGGTCACTGCATTTCCTGATTCTCCATTAAAGGTAACTGCTGTTAATAATCCATTAGCTCCATACACGAAATCCCTTTGAATGTAATGATCAAGAAGTGTATAATACATGTTAAATCCAATTTTGAATTTACGTTCATTAAAGTATTTCAAAATCCCAATTTCAGAATTGTAAGCAAATTCGGGTTTCACATGAATATTTGGGATGGTGATATTCCCTGCTTTTTCACGAATCCTTGCGACATCATCAATATTAGGTGATCGGAACCCACTCGATAACACAGCATTCAGTTGCCAATTGATATTAGGCTTATAAATATATCCTAATGTTGCGGTAATTGCCGAATTATTGGAAGTCATCATGGCCGTGTTTGTTTGAAAAAAGGATTGATCAATCCAATTTGCAGTCATATTGATGTTCGTAAAACGAACACCGGTGTTTAAAGTTGATTTGGGGCTTACATTTTGACGATATCCTACATAAAGTGAAGATGTTAAGAAATCACTTCCACCATCGGGATATCGAGTTGAAATATCAAAAGTATTTGAAAATCCATCAAGGCGGCCATTAGAAATATTCAAGGTTTGGCCAAAAGCAGTAGAACGAACATCATTATGTGCAAATTCGAATCCGTATGAAAAAACTCGTTTTCTATCTTCTGTCAAAGGCACAGAGAAATCTCCATTGATACTGAAAATATCAACGTTTTCGTTTCTTGTAGATCGGTTTAAACTACCAAACCTTCTTTGTATTCTTTGTTCTTTAATATTTTGATATGCTGCTGTAATACTTCCTTTATCTAGCCAATTTTTGCCAGGATGAAGTAGAAATTGAGTCGAAACCAAAAGTCTATTTTGTGGTCCATATTCCCACTCTGCAAATTTTAAAGAAGATGTATCAGTCAAATCAGTCAATTCGATTAATCGGTCAAATCTTGGAATATTGGAAGAAGTAGAATATTGAATATTGATCTTTAAATCCGTGTTTTTTGAAAGTGGTACGAAGAATTTTTGCAATACATCCGTCTGGGTGTATCCTGTATTTCTTAATAAATTGGGCTGATTATTTACGGTGGGATTTTCTTTATAATTATTCCCGGAATTCTCAGAATAATAATAGACCTGACCCCAATCAGCAAAACCATGAGAACGTCGATTTCCCGCTCTTAAATCTCCAAACTCTGAATACGAAATACTAGTAAAAGAAGCCCATGTTGGCGAACTAATTTCTGCAGCGTAATTTGAAGTGACTTCTTGATTCACTGTAGAAAATCGACCAAAAAACTGACTTTTCACTTCCTTAGTCTCGGTTAATTTGGGCGTCTTTGTGTAATAATGAATCACACCTCCAAGAGCATCAGAACCATACATTACAGATGAAGGACCAAATACAACCTCCATTTTGTCTAACAAATTCGGTGTAATAGTAATTGAATTCTGTAAATGTCCTTTTCGATAAATCGCATTGTTCATTCGAACACCATCAACCACTAAGAGTATTCTATTCGATTCCATTCCGCGAATCACAGGACTACCTCCTCCGAATTGTGATTTTTGAACCTTCACTCCTGGTACAGTTGCCAATAAATCTGCTGATGTTTGTGGTGATACTTTAGCAATACGTTCAATGTTCACCAATTCAATTCGTTCTGCAATACGTTTGGACTTTTCATCATTTTTAAATGACGATAAGACAATCTCGTCCAATTGTTCGGAGCTTTTGGTCAAATAGACAACGAAGTTTTGTTTTTGAATTTTTGATTTTTTTACGCGTAGGGTTGCATAGGAGAGGTGTGAAAAAACGACTATTTCATTTAATTTAAATGTCGAAATAGAAACAATGCCGTCATCGTTCGAACTCAAATTAATATCAAAAGAAGAGTTGAAAACCGTCACATTACGAACAACTTTACCCGTTTCTTTATCAAAAATTTTAACCTCTTGAGCAAAGGAAACGCATCCAATTAGAAGCAATATTGAGCACAAAAAATTCTTCATCATTAACTAAAAATAGTTTCTAAAATCGCTAAAGATTTGGGCGTTTTAAAATTGTTCAAATGTAATTGAAAATACATTAATAACAATTGTAAACTATCCCTCCTATCCTTACCGCTGTAGGAAATCTCGTTTATGTTATCAAATTTTATGCCTAATAGCTTTTTGAATAAAAAAAGTTCTTTACCCCGAATGATGTAGTTCCCAATCACCGAATTTGTAAAACATCCTTCTTCCAAATTGAAGGCATTAAAATCCGATTGGTTTTCATCTGGGTAAAACCCTAAGAATTTGGTGAGGTTCAACAGAAAAAATAAGTGAAAGTTAGATACTTTATCATGTGCATCTAAACATAAAAATGAAGCTTCTAGGAATTCATAAAAATCCATATTTTGCTCTTCTTCCAGAATAACCCCATTCAAGATTTCGGATAGAAACATCACAATCGATTGCTTCTTGACATCTTTAAAAATCGATTGATACGGAAACTGAACATGGGCTTCTTTTATGGAATGTAGTTGTTTGTTTTTTTGATGATTGAACACAATAGAAAGTTGTGTTAATGGCTGGAAATATCCTGCTTTTAAGCCCTTCCTTCTTGGTTTCAAAACACCCCTAACCAAAAATGAGATCAATCCGTATTCCTGGGTGTAACATTTGACGATTAAACTCGAATCACTGAATTTTAAAGTATGTATAACTATGGCTTTGGTAGTAGTAAGTGCCATTAGTTTACAATTGCAATTTTGGTGGTAGATGATTGCGAGCCATCTTCATTTGCTAATAATACGACATAAATACCTGAAGCAACGGTATTGCCAGCTAAATTGGTTTTATCCCAAACCACTTTTCCGCCCTGTAATTCTTGTCCTTCAATCACATTCGATTCATAAACCAAATTTCCAGCAACATCGAGTATTTTAACATTCGTGCCCTTGGGCAAGGTTGTTCCATTTCTGCCAGTTATGGTCACTTGATTGTGATTCTTTAGTGCCGGATTCGGATAGGCATACACTTCCCCAATCTCATCTCCAAACGGAGCAACATTTGAGTTATAGGCAACCATTCCCTTATCTGTAGCAAAATAAACTTTACCTGTATTTTTAGCCACTGCTATTTTTATAATTCGATTGGAAGGAAGTGGTGAATTTTGAGTACTAAAATTAGCAATGGTTCTTCGGCCAGAAGGATTGGTATATAAAACACCGCCATTATCTGTACCAAACCATTTGTTATCGGCACCATCAACAACAATGGTATTGATATTCTGATCTCCTAATAATCGTTCTCCAATTCCGTTTTCTTCGATAATTATCGGATTCGCATTATAAACAGAACTTGTAAAAATAGTGGTTGGATTTCTAAAAACGACAAGCCCATTTCGTGTTCCAATCCAAATGACATTATTGGCATCTACAGCAACTGAATTTACATATGCATTTGGTAAGTTTCCCAAATTAGGTGTTGAAATCAATGCATTGGCAATATTCGAATTTGGATTAAACGCAATAACTCCATTTTCTCTGGTACCAAACCAAATGTTGTTGCTGCGATCTACCAGCAATTCACTCAATCCATTTTTATCAGCAGTTTTGGCTGACGAAATATCAAAACTCGACCATTGTCCTCCTGATGATAATTTCTTTAGTTCATTGGTTCCACCAATATTAGTTACCCAAAGATTTCCCTGGCTATCTAATGCAGTTCCACTTACACGAACCGTCACTCGATTGGGCTGATTGGCAACAATATCTTCAAGTGGGCTATTAGCGTGATTATAAAATTGAGTGACTACATCATTTTCGACAACTAACAAGCCGCCTGTTGCCACAGAATTAACATTTCCCGTGTCCCCTGTAGAACTGATAAATACCTTGTTTTCCGCTTTGGTATCAATGGTGATGTGATTCAAATCTGAATATGGAGTAGCCGGATCAAATCGTGTATTGATCCAATTTGTTCCATTGTAATGGCTAAATCCCCGCTGTAATCCCAATGGTGTATATGTGTTATCATACCCCCCATAAACGACCCATACATCTTCGTTATTTGCCACAATTGAAAAGATATCGTTGGATAAGGGGCCCTCGGGATGTATTTCCAGATAATTTGATGGATCGACTACATTAGATTGCAGAATACCATAGTTTTGAGTTGCCAAAAACATATCATTATCTATCATCATGGCAGAAGATAAACTAAAATCAAATTCAGCATTTACAGTAAATTGCTGAATCGCATTTAGGTTTGTATCAAAAGCTTCTGCATAATTTGCCAATGTAATGGTAACTTGATTGGAATGTACTTTTGTATCTAAAATCGTATTTGGAAAGCTTCGAATAGTACTTAATGAAGGGGAATTTAATTCATGTAAAATTGAGCCTTCAGTAACATATATCTTATTCTCAAAACTGAAAATATGAGAAAAATTTCGACCGCTAAACAATTGAGTCCAACTGTTAAAATCAATTAAATTTGAAGTGGTCACATCGGCAGAAAAAACACCATCGTCGGTCGCGGCGTATATCATATTATTTTCAATTGCAATCTGATTGATAGCAACATCACTCGAACCATTTCCGATAAAAAAAGTATCTCCAAATTCAAGATTCTGAATATTGTATTCTATAATCCCAAAGGGAGTAGCAATGTAGAGGGTGTCATCAATTCCAAAAATATGGTTTATCCTTTTGGCACCACTTTGTGAAAAACTAACAATATCTGCAGAAATGGTAATCGCATCATTATTGTCTACTACTTCGATTAATCCATTTTCGTATCCAATAACCAAACGATCGGTAGGTTGATGGTAAAAAATAGAGCTTGTGCTTTCTCCAGATAATCCTTGTATGGATGAAAATTTTTCTAAGTTTCCACTTTCAATTTCGTAGGTAAAAATTGCATTATCAGTTAAGGCGTAAATAACTCCGTTCTGCTGAGTCAGATCCTTTACATTAGTGTAGGAATAGAAATCTTCCCAAGCTTGACTATAGTCGGTTTGAGCAAATGAGAAATAACTGAGAACCAGCAGAAAAAAGAATAAATATTTTTTCATCTTTGTATTAACCTCAAAGATATTTATTTATTGTAAAAATCGGTTATAATGACCGACAATCATTTCTGTAAAATAAGCCATGGCAGTCGAAATTGAACGGAAGTTTTTAGTAAAAAATGATGATTTCAAATTGGAAGCAAAGCGAATCCATAAGATTCGACAAGGCTATCTAAATTCTAATAAAAATCGTGCTGTTCGAGTACGAGTATGGGATGAAATTGGATATCTTACCATCAAAGGAAAATCAAATACCTCTGGAACTAGCCGATTCGAATGGGAAAAAGAGATTCCTATTGCAGAGGCTGAACAATTGTTACTGCTATGTGAACCCAGTGTATTGGAAAAAAACCGATACATCATTGAGCATGGAAATCATACATTTGAGGTTGATGTGTTCCTTGGAATCAATGATGGGTTGATTGTAGCAGAAATTGAACTTCAAGATGAAGATGAACCGTTTTCAAAACCCAATTGGTTGGGAAAAGAAGTTACTGGAGATCCAAAATTCTATAATGCTTCACTGAGCAAAACGCCTTATTCAGAGTGGCTATAAAGTATAGATGGAAATGAAATGACTCAATCCACCAAGCAATACAAAGACGTGAAAAACAGCATGGTTGTAAGGTATTTTATCCAATAAATACAATCCGGCACCAATCGTGTAAAAAACGCCTCCTGCAATCAGAAAAGACAATCCATTTGGAGAAAGAGCATCCATCAGCGGATTAATAAAAATGACAACCTGCCAACCCATCAGCACGTACATCAACGTAGAAATTTTATCGTATTTACCAGTAAAAAATAATTTCAGAATCACCCCAATTAATGCAAATAGCCAAACGGCGATAAACATATACCATCCAAGATTTGAGTTGAGAGCTACCAAACAAAATGGAGAATAACTGCCTGCGATTAAGACATAAATCGCAGCATGATCAAAAATTTTTAGTTGCTTTCTTTTCTTCGGATGATTAGACGCGTGATACAATGTTGAAGCTAAAAACAAAACCATAAGGCTTGCTCCATAAATAATCAAACTGAAAGTCATCCAGACCTGGGGATAAGAGAACGCTTTTTGAAGGATGTACGGAAAAGCAATCAGACTGAGTAAAAAACCAAATCCGTGAGTCACGATGTTTAAAAATTCTTCTCGTTTGGAATATCCGTCCTGCATTGCTCTTTTTTATTTCTTAAAACGATTGGTTGCTACCATATATTTTTCATCGGCAATCAAATCTTGATAAATGATATCAAAAACGTTTTGCTTCAATGATTCCATATCTTTGTGAGTCAAATTTTTAGTTTCAATAAATGTATGTTGTTTAACCCTGATAACTCCTGGCCCTCCTTTGAAAAAATTCCACGAGAAATATTGCTTCGCTTCGAAATAAATCTGTGTTACAATCGGAATTTCAAACTCAATGGATAAGCTAAATGCGCCATTTTTAAAAGGAGCTAAAACTTCACCTTCGTGCGGAACTAATCCCTCTGGGAAAATCCCCATACTTACTCCATTTTTCAGCCTCTTCTTTGCCCTGGCATAAACGTTTTTTCTGCTTTTCTCACTACTGCGATCAACCATAATTACAACACGTCTGTAGAAAAATCCGAAAATTGGAATTTTTACCAATTCTTTTTTTCCAACAAATACAATCGGATTTTTACTCAAGGCAATCATCACAAAGGGATCAATAAACGAGGCATGATTCGCAACGAACATATAACTCTGATCAGATTCAATTTTTTGATCATAATCTACTTTCAGCCTGAACCCCATTCCATAAACGATAATCTTACCCCAAACATGAATCATTTTCCAAAAGGAATGGTAATACGATTCTTTGGCGGTAAGCACCAATAAAAAGGGAACCATAATAATAATGGTTGAGAACATCAGGATATAAAACCACGCTCTCCAAAGTAAAAGAAAAGGAATCTTTATGTATTTCATCGAAACCCAAAAATACTAATAATCTTTAGTTTGATTGATTATGTATTCTAAAACCTTATTTTTGTGTTCTTATACTATCAATTTTATTTCTAGTTCTATGTCTAGAATCTTAACAGGAGTTCAAAGTACAGGTACACCACATTTAGGAAATTTATTAGGAGCTATTTTGCCTGCTATCGAAATGGCAAATGATCCAAATAATGATTCGTTTTTATTTATCGCAGATATGCATTCCTTAACACAAATTAAAGATGGTGAGGTTTTACGTGAAAACACGTATAGTACTGCTGCTACCTGGCTTGCCTGTGGATTAGATTTTGAAAAAACAGTTTTTTATAGGCAAAGTGATATACCAGAAGTTACTGAGTTATCCTGGTATTTAAGTTGTTTCTTTCCCTATCAGCGATTAACACTAGCTCACAGTTTTAAAGATAAAGCTGATCGTTTACAGGATGTAAATTCGGGACTTTTTACCTATCCAATGTTGATGGCAGCAGACATCTTATTATACGATGCAGAAATTGTTCCCGTAGGAAAAGATCAGCTTCAGCATTTAGAAATGACAAGAGATGTTGCCAATCGTTTGAACAATATTGTAGGTGAAACCCTGGTTCTGCCACAAGCCAAAATTCAGAAGGAAACAAAATTGGTTCCTGGAACAGACGGAGAAAAGATGAGCAAGTCGAGAGATAATATCATCAACATCTTTTTACCCGACAAAAAACTAAGAAAGCAAATTATGGGTATTAAAACGGATAGCACGCCGTTGGAAGACCCCAAAAACCCAGATACTGATAATGTTTTTGCGCTGTATAAATTGATGGGTAGCGAGGAGCAAATTACCAAAATGCGTACCAATTATTTAGGTGGAAATTACGGATATGGTCATGCAAAACAAGCCCTTTACGAATTGATTCTTGGAAAATTTGAAACGATTAGAAATCGTTACCATTACTTCATGGAAAATCGTTCTGAAATTGATGAAATTCTAGAGAAGGGAGCTGTAAAAGCGAGAGCTGTTGCTTCGGAAGTATTGCAAAGAACCCGATCCAAAATCGGATATTAACATAAAAAATTAGGCCCACTCACCTATAATTCCTCCCATTATAGCCAAAGTCAATACCCAGTAACCCGCATTGATAAAAATATATTTTGCACTTTTTCTTTCAAATAACGCCTGAATAGCTAAAATTGGAAGTGCAATAAATGTACCACCTAAAGCACCGTGTAATGCACCATGCTTAAAACTGCGATGCGCATCACCATATTTTGCCATAATATCATTATATAATTGCAAAGACTCTCCAGTCAATTCTGTTGCTCCAGAAGGCATCAAAGTTCCTAAAACACCTAATTGGTGAATTACTAAAACCTGAACCATTATAGCGAGAATAAAACTTAGAACAAGACTTAACCCCATTATGACAAACATATTTGCCTCTTTCAAAGACGCTTCTGTAAAGCCCATTTCATCCATCCAAGTTTTACCAAAAAGTGGTCCGTACCACACGAAACCAATAACCATTGGCACCAATGCAGCTAACCCTAAAATTCCGAAATTTATTTCCATGATCAGTTGTTTTTGATTGATAATCAAATATAAAAAAAAATAGCTTCCTCATTATATGAAGAAGCTACCTCATTAGCTGTTGGGTATTCCTACTTGAATTTCAACGACCTTCCGATGGCCTC
>JALQZD010000366.1 GCA_023258495.1 Polaribacter sp. | reverse complement strand
GATAAGAAATCCATTGGTTGTGTCGTTGTTGTATTTCATTTGTGGTTGATATAATACTTTCTTATGCAAATATACGTCCAAAAAAAGGTATCTTGCAATACATAGTACCTTAATTTAACATTTTATTAACAATTATTCATTTCGAATAATAATGGTATCTTCGGCTTTAGAATTTCTTTACATGACGATTACACCTAGGAAAATTAATTGGTTCATGCTCTTTAAATTGCCACTCGCCTATATTGGAGGAGTGCGCGTAAAAGAGCTGACTAGAACAAGAGCAGTCGTGAAAATTAGACATCGATGGATGAATCAAAATCCGTTTCGAAGTTTGTTTTGGGCTGCCCAAGGTATGGCTGCAGAGATGAGTACAGGTGTATTAGTGATTCAGGAAATCCGAAATTCAGGAAGAGAAATTTCAATGCTTGTAACACATCAGGAAGGATCATTTTTTAAAAAAGCAACAGGTAAAATTACCTTTATTTGTAATGATGGAGAAGTGGTTCAAAACGCAATTCAAGAATCTATCAAATCAGGAGAAGGTCAACAAATCATTCTGAATTCACTTGGGGAAAATGAAGAAGGAGTAGCGGTTTGTTCTTTTAAATTTCAGTGGAGTATTAAGGTGAAATCTTAGCTCTGAATCCCTATTGCTACCTATCTTATTTAAAGTGAGTAATGTAATTTTGTAATTAATTGAAATTAATTAACTTTGAGTAATTAATTGGATTATTAATATAATGAGATAAGTTATTGGGGGATACTTAAATCATTAAAAAAGTCGTGGAGAAATCCACGACTTTTAATTTTGCATAGAGTGGTAAACGTTCTGGACGTCATCGTCTTCCTCTAGCCGCTCCAGTAATTTTTCAACGTCCTCTTGTTCTTCAGCATTCAGCTCTTTTGTAGTAGTCGGAATTCTTTCAAATCCTGATGATAAAATTTCAATATCGTTTTCTTCAAAGTAACTTTGTAAAGATCCAAACTGCTCAAACGGTGCATAAATTATAACTCCTTCTTCATCATCAAAAACTTCTTCAACTTCGAAATCTATGAGCTCCAATTCGAGTTCCTCTAAATCCTCAATATTATCTTTATTTAAGGTAAAGTTACACGTGTGATCGAACATAAAAACCACTGAGCCCGAAGTTCCAAGGTTTCCATTACATTTATTAAATGCAGCTCTCACATTTGCTACCGTCCTGTTGTTATTGTCTGTCGCAGTTTCCACTAAAACTGCTATTCCGTGAGGTGCATAACCTTCAAACAGCACCTCTTTATAATTTTCGGTGTTTTTGTCAGAAGCCTTTTTAACGGCTCTTTCAATGTTGTCCTTGGGCATATTAGCGGCCTTCGCATTCTGAATTACCGCTCTTAATCTTGAATTTGTGTCCGGATTCGGTCCTCCTTCCTTGACCGCCATTACAATGTCTTTGCCAATTCTGGTAAATGTTTTGGCCATTGCAGACCAGCGTTTCATCTTTCTCGCTTTTCTAAACTCAAATGCTCTTCCCATGTGTGATCAAAATTATTGCTTCAAATTTATGATTTCTCTAGGCTATAGACAAGGTTGTAAGATTGTTTTGCAATCTCTAATTCTTCGTTGGTAGGAATGACCAGAATTTTCACTTTTGAATTTGCTGCTTAAATTTCTTCGATACCTAATGATGCTAAACTTGTAATACCCCCATATTGAATTGCTTTTCAATAGGAGCGTGGTTGGCAGCTTCAATTCCCATCGAAATCCAATTTCGGGTTTCTAAGGGATTGATGATTGCGTCTACCCATATTCGTGCGGCTGCATAATAAGGAGAAATTTGTTTATCGTATTTCGACTTTATTTTTTCAAACAATTCTGCTTCTTTTTCTGGTGTGATTTTCTCCCCTTTTTTCTTTAGAGCTGCTGTTTCAATCTGCAATAAAACTTTTGCCGCTGAGTTCCCGCTCATAACCGCTAATTCTGCGGATGGCCAGGAAGCAATTAGCCTTGGATCATAGGCTTTTCCGCACATTGCATAGTTTCCAGCACCATAGGAATTCCCGATGACAATAGTGAATTTTGGAACCACAGAGTTACTCACGGCATTTACCATTTTTGCTCCATCTTTAATAATTCCAGAATGTTCAGATTTAG
>JALQZD010000336.1 GCA_023258495.1 Polaribacter sp. | reverse complement strand
AAGAGTATGTCGCTACCAGGGTTCCCAAAAGTAGGAACAATACAAGCATCTCGTATACTTTGATTGAAGCGAAAATCTTTGTACTCTCTTCCTTTACCGATGATAAAGATATATTCAGGGCTAGGAGTCCATGTATCACTAATGTAATCGATGAATCCTCGAACGGATTGTGGGTGGTGATCAACACCAAAAGCGAATTGATCATATAGTTGTTGAATATCAACCTTAACTACCTCGTGTTGACCGCCTGACATGCTTTCACGATGATTCACATAGCTATTTACTTCAGCCGAATTTATATAGTTTTGACCAGTAAGGATGATGTAATCTCCTTGATTGTTCGCCTGGTTGAAATTAACAAAAGCCAGTTGCTCCATACTGCTGACACTGGTATAGGATGATGAATTATTGGCGCGAATATATAACTGTCTTTCACCAAATGCTGGTGGAAGCACAAAACGGTGAATATTGCTCCCCGATGGATCAGAAGAAACTATTCGATAACCGTTGCTTGCATCATATAAAATGGGTTGAGTGCCTTGATCGTTGAAGTCCTCAATTTCTAGGTATTGTGTATTGCCATTTCCTTCAAGCTTGAAACTGAAGGTATTCTGGTTATCAAAATCGAAACCTCGAGCGTATGTGATTTCTATAAGTGAAGCGTTGTTTCGGTTTGTTCCAGAACTGGTCGGAATAGCTTCAAAAGTTATGTCGGTTGAATTATTTACAAAATTCGAAGGAATTATGTTTTGCGTTTTCACCACATCGAAATTGCTAAACAAATGAGTCGATAGCACAACAGGACCAGTTTTTATGTGGAAATTATGGCTATTTGCTGTCCATCCTACAACCACCGTGTATAACTCCGCATCTATTCCAGCAACAGCCTGAGGAGTGGCGATGTTGTAAGACCGCGTGGTAGTTGAATTGTTAAATTCTTGGTTGCTGTAGTATCCTTCGCCCTTGCCAAAAATTGAATTGTACAAGGCAGTTGAATTGCCGAAACTACCTAAATACGTAGGTTCACCTACACTAAATGTATTGGTGAATATCTCTCGACTTGTGTGCCAAAAATAGTCTTCTTTGGCTGGTGGGTTATTTAAATTATTCGGTGTATCGTTGATTCTTTCATTACCACCGGTTTCGTTCCACGTTAAGTAGTAAGTGGCATTATCGTAAAACAAACTGAAGCGGTCATGCAATTGCCAATCAGGATCGCGAAACAAGCGGGTATCCAGTTTGCCATCGTTGGGGTAGGCATAAAATTCTATGTACTGAGCGACATTGTTTGTGGCGCTCACATAAATCGGAACCTCTTGTCCATCACGGAAAAGTTTGAAATTATCCGCATCAATAAAGTTTAATCCATATTGATTGATCACGTTAGAACCAATTCGATGAATACCCTCTTCACTTACTTCAAATTTGAAGTGGGGTTGATTGTAATCTATCCATTCATTGCCATAAGGTTGACCTAATACGAGGCTACTAAGGCAAGTAACTAAAAAAATCAGGAGTAATCTATGTTTCATAATCCCTCGTTATTTTCGTTGTTTTTATTCTTCTTCGGAAAACCAAAATGTGCTGAAATCACATTGCTGTAAAACACGGCCTCCTGTCCGCTACCGCTGGTTTGGTCACCTAAATTGGTGAAAGCATAATCAATATGAAATCCTTTAATATTCAAACCAATTC
>JALQZD010000285.1 GCA_023258495.1 Polaribacter sp. | reverse complement strand
GTTGCAGTTCATAATATTTCAGAAATCCGCTGGAACGACTATTTTCCTGCCAAAGCCATGGACTTTGTAAGCGAAGATGATAAAGCTA
This sequence comes from Polaribacter sp., assembly GCA_023258495.1. Taxonomy (GTDB): domain Bacteria; phylum Bacteroidota; class Bacteroidia; order Flavobacteriales; family Flavobacteriaceae; genus Polaribacter. Next base: position 1,476 of record JALQZD010000285.1, on the reverse strand, counting down.
AAATTACAGCACTGGCACATCGCAATAATGCCAATACAGATTTATACGCAGATAACTATTTAAAGTTTCTTGTCGAAGAATTAAAACCCTTAATTGATAGCGTGTACTCCGTTAAATCTGATGCTGCAAATACATCAATTGCTGGTTCTAGTATGGGCGGATTGATTTCAATGTATGCCATTAGTGAATATCCTGATGTTTTTGGTGGTGCAGCTTGTATTTCAACGCATTGGCCTGGAGCAGGTGTTTCTGATGAAAACCCGTTGCCAGATGCTATCTTCAAGTATATGGAAAAGAACATTCCCTCTCCAGATAGGCATAGAATCTATTACGATTATGGTGATCAAACCTTAGATCAGTATTATCCACAATATGCATCTAGAGTGGATGCCATAATGAAAGCAAAAGGATATGATGTATCGAATTTTGAAAATCGTTTTTTTAAAGGTGCAGATCATTCAGAAAATTCCTGGAATCAGCGTTTAGATATACCGTTCATGTTCTTATTAGGAAAGTAATATGAAAAGAATCCTTGTTCTATTTTTTGTATGTTTTACCGCTATTAGTTTTTCACAAAAGGCTAGAGAATATCAATCGCATAATGAAGAGAATGGAGTTTTTGAAGTCACGACCACCGATGGAACTTATCTATTTAAAATTTATTCCAATTCCATACTAGAAACTACGTTTCTTCCGACTGGAGAACTTCCGAATGATACTTCTCATGCGGTTATTCTTCAACCAAAAACACAAAAAGCGAAATATACTTATCAGGGTCAAACTATTGAATTTGGTACGGATGGAATCTCGGTCCAAATAACGACAAAACCGTTCCAAGTATCTTATTTCTACAAAGGGAAAAAACTAATTGCTGAGAAGGAGGGCTATTACAAATCGAAGCATGGACCCATGGAAATGGTTCAGGGGAACATTGTAGCGGATACTACAGAGAAAATTTCATTTGAATTACAATCTGATGAAGTCTTGTATGGAGGAGGAGCTAGAGCTCTGGGAATGAACCGAAGAGGTAATCGTTTGCCTTTATACAATAGAGCGCATTATGGGTATCAAAACTATTCAAAGCTGCTGAATTTTTCAATGCCGATGGTCCTTTCTTCAAATCGGTATATGATTCATTTTGACAATCCTGCCATCGGATATTTGGATTTGGATAGTAAAAAAGAGAATACGCTCATTTATGAGATGATTTCAGGAAGGAAAACCTATCAGATTATAGCTGGAGATTCGTGGTATGATATCAACGAGCAGTACTCCAGATTGACGGGTTCACAACCTTTATTACCTCGTTGGGCTTTAGGTAATTTTTCAAGTCGCTTCGGGTATCATACTCAAGAGGAAGTTGAGCATACCATTCAAAAATTTAAAGAAGATGAAATTCCGGTCGATGCGGTAATTCTTGATTTGTATTGGTTCGGAAAGACCATCCAAGGAACTATGGGTAATTTTGAAATCGAT
>JALQZD010000248.1 GCA_023258495.1 Polaribacter sp. | reverse complement strand
AGGATTTTGATGACGCGCTATCCTTTAAAAAATTGGAAAATGGAAATTATGAGATTGGAATTCATATTGCAGATGTTTCCCATTATGTGCAACCAAAGACGATTTTAGATGTTGAAGCTTACAATCGCGCTACTTCGGTTTATTTGGTAGATAGAGTGGTACCTATGCTACCAGAAATGTTATCAAATGGAGTATGTTCATTGCGTCCAAATGAAGAAAAATTAACCTTTTCTGCTGTTTTTGAAATGAATGAAAAAGCAAAACTGATTAATCAATGGTTTGGTAGAACAGTTACCTATTCTGATAAACGTTTTTCTTACGAAGAAGCGCAAGAAATTATTGAAACCAAATCGAATACGATTCCGAAAGAAGTATCGCTTTCTAGTGATGCTTACACAGTGAATGATGATATTGTTGAAGCTATTTTAAAATTGGATGAATTAGCTAAAATTCTTCGTTCGAAACGAATGAAAGATGGGGCTATTTCTTTTGATAAAAAAGAGGTTCGTTTTCATCTGGATGAGCAAGCAAATCCGACAGGTGTGTTTTTTAAAGAATCAAAAGATGCGAATAAGCTTATCGAAGAATTTATGTTGCTTGCCAATCGAAAAGTCGCTGAATTTGTCGGATTAAAAGCGAATAATCAAGCTTCGAATAAAACATTTATCTATCGTGTGCACGACGAACCGGATATAGAAAAATTATCAGCATTACAGAATATAGTTAACAAATTCGGATATAAAATTAATATTGATACGCGAGATCAGATCACGAAAAGTTTAAATCAATTGTTGAAAGATGTACACGGTAAGGGTGAAGCGAATATGGTTGAAACCTTAACGATTCGATCCATGAGTAAGGCGGTGTATACTACGGATAATATTGGTCACTATGGATTAGCTTTTGACTACTATTCACATTTTACCTCTCCAATTCGTCGATATCCAGATGTGATGACACATCGATTATTACAGTATTATTTAGATGGCGGTCATTCACCAAAATCTGAGATCTATGAAGAAAAATGTAAGCATTCTTCAAAACAAGAAGAACTGGCAGCTAAGGCAGAACGAGATTCTATAAAGTTCATGCAGGTGAAATATATGCAGGATCATAAAGATGTTGAATTTGAAGGGGTTATTTCTGGAGTGACTGAATGGGGAGTTTATGTGGAAATAAAATCAAATAAATGTGAAGGAATGGTGCGAATTCGCGATATTAAAAGTGATTATTACATTTTTGATGAAAAAGAATTTGCAATTGTCGGGCAGTCTACCAAACAGATGTATCAATTAGGGGACGATGTAGTGGTTAAGGTGAAACATACAGACCTGGAACGAAAACATCTCGATTTTGAGCTTATTGAGGATTAAGTTTCGTTTCAAGCTCATAGAGAAATCTTTAATAGTTAAAGTTAAAATCCTGTGCGAAAAGTATTTATAGATAACATTGAGGTTCCTTTGGAAACGATTACCTACAATGAAGGTTTAAACTTCAATAGATTTTTTAAGGATACTATAATAAAAACATACAGATTTTATCTTTCTAAACAAGATTTTATAGAAGTAATAGAACCCCATTATATAGTCGTTAGAGATGAAATTGAATTAGACGATCAAACACATAATGAAACTTCAGATTTTAAAGAATCAGGGTATTGTGGTTTTTTAGAATTACTAGAAAAACCAAAGTATTTGTATGAAATATTTAGTTGGTATTTGAGACACTATCTTTTCCTTACTTATATGAAAAATAAGAATGCCAAATTTGTTATCAATAGTATTGATTCTGTAATAGTTGGTGATGAAATTGAAATTACCGGAAAAGCTTTTGTTAAAAAACAATTTATTTCACTACAATAAACACTAAACTTTTACTTTATTAGTAGTATAATTACAAATAACAACGTATGAAAAAAGTAATTTTAACACTATTTATATTAACTAGTTTACTTCTACATTCTCAAAAAGTTGTTACTAAAGGGATTGGCGACTTTTCCATTTTAAAGGTTTTTAATGGAATTGAAGTACAACTAATTCCATCAAAAGAGCAGAAAATTGAAATTACTGGAAAAAAAGCCGAACGAATGAAGGTAAAACAGATAGATAATATCTTAAAATTTACCTTGCCTTTTTCTTTAAAACCAGATGAAAATGCCGCGGAAGGAGAAGTACAGGTGAAATTATTTTACAATAAACCCATTACTACTATTGACGCTAATGAAGGCTCGATCATTACAGGTTCTGAACTAAATCAAACTACGCTTGAACTAAAATCTCAAGAAAGAGCTTTAATAAATTTAGTAATGAATGTTGACCATACAATTATCAAAGTAAGTTCAGGAGGAGCAATTAAATTAACCGGAACTACAAAAACCCAGGAAGTAGATGCTGATTTGTATGGAGAATATTTTGGTTACGGATTACAAACCTCACAAACAGCAAACGTAAGAGCGGGTTCTGGTGCTAAAGTTGAAATTTCTGCAGGAACTAAGTTGAGCGCGAAGGTAACTTTTGGTGGATCAATATTTTATAAAGGAAACCCAGAGGTAGTTAAGAATAAAAAAGTTGTGGGTGGATTAATTCAGAAAAAAGAGTAGAACAAAGGTTTTTTACTATCTTTGTTTAAGAATATTTTAGATATGAATACATTGTTAACATACATGATAAGCGGACCGCAAGTAATTATTATTGTTGTAGTGATTTTACTACTTTTTGGAGGTAAGAAGATTCCAGAATTAATGAGGGGATTAGGTAGCGGAATCAAGGAATTTAAAAATGCTTCCAAAGACGATGAAGACAAATTAGAAGAAAAAAAATAAAAACTATCTATATATAGAAAAAGCTCTGTTACCAAACAGAGCTTTTTTATTGAAGTATACCCCGGTCATTTTAATAATTTATGGAATACAAATATATAAATCCTCAAAAATTAAATCAGCTGTACAGCTGTGCCTGATGCGGTTACCATAAGCATACCTCCATTAGGGCCCACAGTTTCATAATCTAAATCTATACCTACAATAGCATCAGCGCCTAGTTCTCGAGCTCGATCAACCATCTCCGACATAGCAGAATCTTTAGCTTCTCTAAGGACTTTTTCATAAGAACCAGATCGACCACCAACGATATCTCGTATCCCTGCAAAGAAATCTTTTATGAAGTTTGCACCGATGATGGTTTCACCCGTAACAACCCCTTTATAGTTGGTGATTTTTCTGTTTTCTAAATTGTTTGTTGTTGTTAATATCATAGTTTATTCTTTTTTCTTGTCTTTATTTTGATTTTTCATAGCCTCACCAATTTGGTTACTAGCCGTAAAGCTTGCCACCATATTGTTTAGCATATCACTACCTGCTTGAGGTGAGTTAGGTAATAATATCAAATTGGTGTTCGTTTCCTCACCAATCGCCTGTAACGTGTCATAATGTTGCGTTACCACAATTAAAGCTGATGCTTCCTGTGAATTAATTCCTACTTTATTCAATACTTCTACTGATTCTTCCAGTCCGCGAGCAATTTCACGTCTCTGATCAGCGATACCTTGTCCTTGTAAACGCTTACTTTCAGCTTCAGCTTTTGCTTTTTCTACAATAAGAATACGTTGTGCATCACCCTCGAACTGAGCAGCAATCTTTTCACGCTCAGAAGCATTAATTCGGTTCATGGCTGCTTTTACTTGTGCGTCTGGATCAATATCGGTTACAAGAGTTTTGATAATGTCGTATCCGTAATCCATCATAGCATCGTTTAATTCGGCTTTAACGGCAATCGCAATATCATCTTTCTTAACAAAGACATCATCCAATTTCATTTTTGGAACCTCCGCACGAACTACGTCAAACACATAAGAAGTAATTTGATCATGTGGATAGTCTAGTTTGTAAAAAGCATCATATACTTTGTCTTTGATCACCTTAAATTGAACAGATACTTTCAATTTAACAAATACGTCATCTAACGTTTTAGTTTCTACAATAACATCTAATTGCTGAATTTTTAAACTTAATCGTCCCGCAATACGATCAATCAAAGGAATTTTTAGTTGTAAGCCTGATTGACGAATACTTTGATATCTACCAAAACGCTCAATAATGGCTGCGGTTTGTTGCTTTACGATAAAAAAGCAGGAGATTAAAAAAAAGAATGATAAAAACCCGATAAGGTAAAATGACATTGACATGGCTAGTAAGTTTTAACAATTAATACAAATAAAGGTACGATAATATACCCGTATTATATTAGTATCAATTTTATAAAAATGTTACAATAACTAGTTTTTAACCGAGTTTTTCGATGGCAGAATGTAATCTAGAAATAGTTTCTTCTTTACCGATAAAATGAATAATATCAAACAAATGCGGTCCTTGAAGTGCTCCTACCAAACTTAGACGTAAGGGTTGCATTACTTTTCCGAATCCGATCTCTTTTGAAGTAATCCAGGCTTTAATTTCAGATTCAACATTTTCTGATGAGAAGTTTTCTATTTGTTCAATTTTCTGAATCAATTCGTTCATCAATTCTGATGTTCCTTCTTTCCATTGCTTTTTAGAAGCTTTTGGATCATAGGATTCTGGAGCAACAAAAAAGTAGGATGATAAGTTCCAAAGATCATCAACAAACACAGCTCTTTCTTTTACCAAGCCCACAATTGTTTCTATAAAGTCTATTGGTTTTTCAATTCCTTTTTCCAGTAAAATAGCATTGAATTTGTTTGCAACATTCTCATTTGGAGTGTGTTGCATGTATTGTTGCTGGAACCATTTGGTTTTATCAGGATTAAATTTTGCACCCGATTTATTAACTCTGGCTAGGTCGAAGTCTTTCGTTAATTCATCTAAAGAATAAATTTCTTTTTCCGTTCCGGGGTTCCACCCTAGGAGGGCAAGCATGTTTATAAAGGCATCTGGAAAATATCCGTCCTCACGGTATCCCCTCGAAATTTCGCCGTCTTTTTCGTTCTTATATGCTAACGGAAAAACAGGGAATCCTAATTTATCACCATCGCGTTTACTTAATTTTCCTTTTCCGATAGGTTTTAGTAATAATGGTAAATGAGCGAATTCTGGTTTTTTCCACCCGAAAGCCTCGTATAATAAGTTGTGCAATGCTAACGATGGAAGCCATTCTTCTCCACGGATCACATGAGAAATCTCCATTAAGTGATCATCAACCACATTAGCAAGATGATAAGTTGGCATTCCGTCACTTTTAAACAAGATTTTATCGTCTAAAACATTACTATCAACTTCAATTCTACCACGAACAATATCATTTAAAACAACAGTTTGGCCTTCTGGGTTTTTAAAACGAATCACATATTTTTCTCCAGATGAAATTCGATGTTGAACTTCTTCTTTAGACAATACAAGGGAGTTTACCAACCTTCCTTTTTCTCTGTTGTGCCAATTGTAGATAAAGGTTTTTCCTTTCGCTTCATGATCTTTTCGATGCACATCTAATTCTTCGGAAGTGTCAAAAGCATAATACGCTTTATTATTATCAACTAACCAATAAGTATATTCACGATACAAATGCTTACGTTCCGACTGTCTGTAAGGCCCGTAATTGCCTTTCTTACCCGGCCCTTCATCAAAAGGAATTCCACACCAATTCAAAGAATCAATGATGTATTGTTCTGCGTTTGCAACGTATCTGGTTTGATCTGTATCCTCTATTCGCAGCACAAAATCACCGCCTTGTTGCTTAGCGAATAAATAATTATACAAAGCTGTTCTTACACCACCAATATGTAATGGGCCTGTAGGACTTGGTGCAAAACGAACGCGTACCCTTGAACTCATGGTAAAAATTTTTAGCAAAGATACCTCGCTAGTATCAGATTACAAAGTTTTAAATCTTCTGTGAATCGATGACTAGTCTTGCTTTTAACAATTATTTGATGGGAATATGAGCCTTTTCAAGTATTTTTATTTTCTAAACCATGAATGAATATTCAAACATAGAGCAAAAACTAACAGGGTTTACCCGTAAATTCTACATCAGCGAGGTTATCAAAGGGGTTATTTTATTTGTTTCTTTCGGGCTCTTTTATTTGTTCATTACCCTTTTTGTTGAGTATATCTTTTGGCTCGATACTGGATTTAGAACCGCGCTTTTTTGGCTGTTCATATTCATTGAATTCTTCCTGTTGTATCGTTTTTTATTAGTTCCTTTGTTTAAACTTTATGGACTAACAAAAGGTATTTCATTCAAAGAGAGCTCTCGAATTATAGGTCAACATTTTCCTGAAGTAGCAGACAAATTGCTTAATATTCTTGAGCTGAAAGAAAGCGACTCCAACTCAATTTTAGTGTTGGCTAGTATTGAGCAAAAATCTCTTAGGATTAAAAACGTTCCGTTTGCCAGCGCAATTGATTTTAAGAAAAACGGAAAATATATTCCACTCT
>JALQZD010000246.1 GCA_023258495.1 Polaribacter sp. | reverse complement strand
GATACCTGAATCACAAACTCCCTTCCTAAGGATTTGGCTTTTTCCATGATTTCTGAAGAGGTTCTTTCTTCATCAAAAATCAATTGAGTTACTCCATATCGATCTCTCAAATCAACCCAAACCATAAAACCTTTATCTCTGGATTTTTGAACCCAACCCGCCAAGGTAACTGTTGAATTGATATCTGCTGCTCTTAACTCACCACAAGAATGACTTCTGTACATTGCTATTGAATTTAGGTGTCAAAATTACACATTTTATCCATTAAAAACTTCGTAAGTTTGTATTTATGAGTGTAATCAATATTCAACAAAAACTGAATCTATTTTCAGATCGATGGTCTCCAAAAAAGATTGCCGAATTAAACAACCAGCAAATACTTTTAGCAAAAATTAAAGGTGAATTTGTTTTTCACAAACATGACCACGAAGATGAAATGTTCATGGTCTTAAAAGGGCAATTGGATATTGAACTTCGAGATAAGACGGTCACCATCAATGAAGGAGAATTTTACATTGTTCCAAAAGGCGTAGAACATAAACCTATTGCTAAAGAAGAAGTACATATCATGCTCTTTGAACCACTATCTACAAAGCATACAGGAGATGTTATTGCCGATATCACTGTTTCTGAATACGAATCAATTTAAATTGAAATGAGTAAGTTATTCTTGGTACCTACGCCAATAGGAAATTTAGAAGACATGACGTTTCGAGCGCTTCGGATTTTGAAAGAAGTGGATTGTATTCTTGCTGAAGATACTCGTACGAGCGGAAAGTTGCTCAAACACTACGAAATTGATACTCCGATGCAGTCGCATCACATGCACAATGAGCATAAAACGGTAAATTCCGTTATTGATCGATTAAAAAATGGAGAGTCTTTTGCCTTAATTTCTGATGCGGGCACGCCTGCCATCTCAGACCCCGGCTTTTTATTATCAAGAACCTGTATTGAAAATGACATCGAAATAGAATGCTTACCTGGCGCAACGGCTTTCGTTCCTGCTTTGGTCAATTCCGGTTTACCAAATGATAAATTTGTTTTCGAAGGATTTTTACCTGTCAAAAAAGGAAGACAGACCCGATTAAAACTCTTGTCTGAAGAAACCCGAACAATGGTCTTTTATGAAAGCCCACACAAACTGATCAAAACACTTACCAATTTTGTAGAGTACTTTGGTGAAGATCGCAAAGTAAGCGTTTCCAGAGAGCTGACTAAGTTGTATGAAGAAACCATCCGAGGTACTGCTAAAGATGTTTTAGATCACTACATACAAAAACCTCCGAAAGGAGAAATTGTAATTATAGTTGAAGGATTACACTAACACCTAGTACTTCGAACCATCGTGCTTTCCAACTTCGAAACCGTGTTTTCCTAAATATTGATTACCACTTTCGATCGCACCTTCTTCCATGGTAGTTCCCATAGAATCATTCCATCGGTTCAAATACCCAAATAGAGAAATCACACCTAACATTTCAACGATTTCACCTTCGTCCCAATACTTGTAGAGTTCATCTTTAATCTCCTTAGAAACTGCATTTGGAACCATTGATGCAGCCAAAGAAAAATCTAATGCTGCACGTTCGGCATCCGAAAAAGCGGGGTGCGTTTTGTACTCCCAAATATTATCCAGCTGTTCCTGCTCTGCGCCATATCGTTCAGCAGCACGAATCGCATGTGCCTGACAGTAACGACAGCCTGTCGCATTACTAGAAACCCATGCAATCATTCGTTTCAAAGCAGAAGTTACACGACCCTCATTGGCCATCACCGCTTTGTTCAAATTGATAAACGCTT
>JALQZD010000200.1 GCA_023258495.1 Polaribacter sp. | reverse complement strand
GGAAGCAAAAATAATAGCATCATTTTCAATACGATCAAAATACACCAAATTGAAATTGAAGTTTTTTAATTGTCCTTCTAACCCTATTTCAAAAGTTTTACTGGTTTCTGGAGCTAAATTGGTATTTCCGAAATCAGAGAATAATTGATAGGTACTCGGAGCAATAAAAGCCGTGCTATAGGTCACGATTCCGCGCAATCTAAAATTTTCTTTATTTACCAAGGTTTTTGTTGATGATACATCATAAACAAAATGATTTCCATAATTACTATGGATATTCAGGCGTGAACCGGCATTAAAAACAAATCCAGATTCCGTTTCAAAATTTACAGATACATATGGATCTGAGGTTGTAAAGGAAGCAATCGTTCTATCGATATTACCGAATGGCGTTACCGAATTATTATTGTGCTCTTGAAAGTTAAATCCTGCGATGATTTGAAGTCCTTTCGAAACTTTATATTGATTGACAACATCGATAAATACGGATTCCCCTTCAAAAATTGAAGTATTCAAAGTGTTTGAAAAAGTAGAAAAATTTCGATCAGTACGTTTTAGCTTTTGAAAACTGGCCAGCACATAAACTTCTCCGTTTACATAAGAGAACCTTGGTCGAATTCCATACCTAAATTGATATTGTTCTCCAGAATTCTGATTTGAATCTGTGAATATTCCCGCATCGTATTCCTGAGAAAATTCATCATAATTCAGAAAGGATTCAATGGAGAATTGTTTACTCGCATTGAATCGCAACGAAGAATAAAAATTTAAAGCTTGATACGGATCATCTCCAAATGTTGTATTGGAATTACTTTTAGCAGCAGATAGTCCATTTGTTCCCAAAAGGTTTACTGATGAATTGAATTGGAACTTTGAAAATTTAGCTCGAATATTGGCATTTTGATTCTTAAAAGCTCCAAATTTTGACGATTGATATGCTTCATTATTTGTACCGAAAGTCACTTCGTATGATCCTGTAATCTTATTATTGGTATTCTTCTTCAGAATAATATTAATAACTCCGGTTGCCGCACCAGAGCCATATAAAGTTGATGAAGCTCCTTTTAATATTTCTATTTTTTCAATTTGATTCAGTGCTAAAAACCGTAAATCAAATTCTTGACTGATTAACGAAGGATCAGAAACTGGAACTCCATCAATTAAAATAAGAATCTGACGACTTCGTCCTCCTCGCACCAATAAACTTCTAGGTTCAGAATTATTGGTATTTATCCCTTTAATTTCAACTCCGGCCACGGTATTTAAAAGGTCTAAAACCGTCCTACCCTGATTCCGTTGAATCTCTTGTTGTGAAATCGTATACACTACGTTTGCTGTTTTTTGTTTGGTTTGTTCAAACTTTGATGCGGTGACGATGATTTCATCCAATTGCTCAATACTGTCTTTTTTTTGTTGAGCAAATCCATTTAAACCAATCACTGCAATCATTGCAATGGCATACCATTTTTTGGTTATCATGTGAATTAATTTACTGATTCTTAATGATCCGGTAAATGTTAAGTACAGAATGTTTGACTCGTACGTAAACTTTTATCCCGAAAGTTTTGTTACTCTGGTTCGAGGCAGGTCTCCTGACTTATTTTTTTGCTATTTACCTTCCCATTCGATACTAAGAACAGTGGCTTAAGAATAATAACAAACTCTTTACGAGATTCCGAGGTATTCGGAATAAAATTTACAGTTGCGGGTACAGTTCTAGATTTACACTAGATTCCCTTTTAATTTAAAATGATTGCTCAGTTCAAAACCAAAAACCGGAGCAAATGTAGTGCTATTCTTTTTCAGAATCTAAAGAATATGCTATTTGTTTAATTATCTTTGGACGACTGGTACCAAGCACTGAATTCAAACATTGTTATGAATAAATACACCTTTTTACAAATCTTTGTTTTATTGCTGTTTAGCGTCACTTTCATGACTTCTTGTCAAACGGATAATAGCAAAAAAACAAAAGTTTATTCATCAATTCAGTACGCCAAAGGATTCTCAATCGTTCGAAATGGTGATGTATCAACCCTAACGATTTATTCACCTTATCAGAATGCAAAAACAGTTGCTCGTTTTGATTTCTCTGTAAAAAAGAGCGAAAAAACCATACAAACACCAATAAAAAGAATTGTGGTAACATCAACGACTCACGTTCCGATGTTAGAATTATTGGGAGAAGAGAATTCGATTATAGGTTTTCCAAGTACTGGATTTGTTTCCTCCAACAAAACGAGGAAACGAATTGATTCAGGATTTATCAAAGAAATTGGTATTAAAGGCAGTTTGAATACTGAAATCCTTCTTGATTTAAAACCTGAAGCCATCGTCTCTTACGCGGTCAACTCACCAGAAAAATCTCTTAATGTTTTAAAGAGAGCTGGTATTCCCATTATATACAATGGAGACTGGTTAGAGGAATCGCCTTTAGGAAAAGCCGAATGGATTAAGTTCTTCGGATTGTTATTCGCTAAAGAAAAACAAGCGGATAGTATTTTCACTGCCATTGAGAAGGATTATCTCGAAGCGATAAGTTTAGCTAAATCCGCAAATTTGAATCCCTCTATTGTATCTGGAGCCATTATGAGTGGTGAAATATGGAATTTACCCGCAGGAGAAAGTTATGTTGCTCAATTCCTTAAGGATGCCAATACGAATTACTTATGGCAAAACACCACTGGAAAAGGTAGTCTTCAACTGAGTTTTGAACGTGTTTTTGAAAAAGCGAAGGCAGCTAAATTCTGGATTGCTCCAGGATATTTTTCATCTAAAAATCAAATGGTATCGTCCAACAAATTATATGCTGAATTTGATGCGTTTAAAAATGATAACATATACACACCTACAACAAAATCAGGACCAACAGGAGGTGTTTTATATTACGAACTAGCGACGATAAGACCCGATTTAGTATTGAAGGATCTGATAAAAATCACGCACCCAGAGTTACTTCCAGACTATGAGTTAACCTTTTTCGAAAAATTAAAGTAATTATTTCTGAGCGCAGGCAAATCCTGCCTTTGCATGAATTTCGGTGGTATTAAAAACAGGAATGGAAACATCGTTTTGAGCAATTAAAAGTGGAATCTCGGTACAACCCAAAATAATTCCCTCGGCTCCATCTTCTCGTAAACGATTAATGATTTTCAGATATTCTTGTTTGGAAGATTCAGAGAAGATACCAAGTGCTAATTCGTTGTAAATAATATCATGAACAATCGTTCGATTCTCTTGATTGGGAATAAGAGTTTCAATGTTGTGTTTTGTTAATACTGAGGTATAAAAATCTTTTTCCATCGTATATTTTGTACCCAGTAATCCAACTTTCCTCAATCCATTCTCTTGAATGGCTTTTGCCGTTGCTTCTGCGACATGAATAATCGGAATTGACACTTTCGTTTGTGCATAGGGTTGACACAGGTGCATGGTGTTCGCTCCGATTAATATGCAAGAAACCCCTGCCCTTTCGAGATCTTTTGCCGCATCAGCAATAATTGAATTTAGTGAGTCCCAATCACCAGCTGATTGTAATTCGGAAATTAGCCCAAAATCCATGGAATGAATCATCACTTTAGCAGAGTGCTTTGAGCCAAAATTCTTAGAAGCCAAATCATT
>JALQZD010000196.1 GCA_023258495.1 Polaribacter sp. | reverse complement strand
TTGCATTTAATGATTTTCCAGATGCCAATCGAATGATAATATCATAGGTGATATCAAATCCTTTAGTTGCGTAGAAAGAAGGCATGGTTTTGTTCTTTTTACGGAACATCGCATCGAAAGATTGTACACCCATCGCTTCTTCGTTTACAAACTCATCCGTTACATATACGAATTTCAATTTGGCTAACTTTTTATTGTCTAAGTTGTCATACACCGCTGTGCGGTTGTAGGCCAATAACTTTGCAGTCGTTTCCTCCGGAAGGCTAATCATACTATTGATGGTGCTGGAAATCGTCACGTTATCATCTGTAGCCAAAACGATCCAGTTTTCCGTATTGGGCTGCATGATATTTGTAAACTTTTCTTTATCGATAAAACCTTCTTCCGGAAATAAAATATTTATAGAAGAAATACTATCGGATACTGACAATGCCGATTTAATCAACTTTGCATCCTGCATACTTCCTGCTTTACCGTCACTTACGATGATGATATTTCCGCTCGTAAATGTACTCAACATGTATTGCTCTAATTCCTCTCTAAACACATTCTTTTCGGTCGCTGTTTTAATCATATTGGAATAAGCAAAATTTGATTGTCTTCTCGAATACACAGGGAATACTACTGGCTTTGTCACACTAGCCGCAACAGTTTGTGCTTGATTCGAAAACAAGGGACCAATAATCGCGTCGTTATCGTTTAATGAATTATCAGCAATGACAGCAGCTATTTTATTGTTCCTTGGATCACCTGTATCGTACACATTCACATTGACATTCACGCCTTGTTGACGCAGTGAATCGATGGCGATTTCTGCACCTAAATAAAAATCAGTGGCAATATTTAATAAACGCGCATTACCCGTAAAAATCTCTTTCGGAGTTAAGGTATCTGCCTGATAATTCTCCGCGTTAAACGGCAGTAATAAAGCTACATTTAAGTCTACGGATGGATCGATGTAATCATTATAATAGAAGACATCTTCCAAATTGTCGGTTAAGGTCAAACGCTTGATTCGGATGGTTGATCCTAATTTTAATCCTTTCTTTAACTCCGGATTTAAGGCAAATAGTGAATCCGTAGCAACATTATACTTTTTCGATAGGCTGTAGAACGTATCACCCTTTTTAATTTCATGAGTGATGTACCGATTATTCACCGCAGCGATACTATCCTTTATGATTTGCGCTACTGATTCTTTTTTTACAAGGCTATCGGTCTCTTTTTCAGTCTGTTTGAACTTGTCGCTATTCTGATAACGAACTAAGTTGTTTTCTGGAACAACAATAAATGAATTGGCCTTAAGTTTGTTTGATACATCGGGATTCAAACGCTTTAACACCTGCTTTTTCATTTTTAATTTCTTCGCAATAATGCTCATGGTCTCCCCTTCTTTCACTTTGTATTGGATGTAGCGTTTTTGCTGACCACAAGACACTGTGAACGAAAGGACACATAAAAAAACTAAAAACTTTAATGGCTTCATATTTGTTATTCCCATTCGATTGTTGCTGGTGGTTTGGAGCTGATATCGTATACAACTCGATTAACCCCCTTCACATTATTGATGATTGAATTTGATATTTTTTGTAAAAATTTATGTGGTAAATCCACCCAATCTGCCGTCATACCATCGGTGCTTTCTACAGCTCTTAGAGCTACTACTTTTTCGTAGGTTCTTTCATCACCCATCACACCTACTGAATTTACAGGTAACAACATCGCACCCGCTTGCCAGATCTGATCGTATAAACCATGTTCTTTCAGTCCGTTGATGAAAATCGCATCTACTTCCTGAAGGATTCGAACTTTCTCAGCTGTGATATCCCCTAAAATACGAATTCCCAATCCGGGTCCAGGATACGGATGACGACCTAAGATATCTTGTGAGATTCCAAGGGTACGACCTACACGTCTTACCTCATCCTTAAATATTGATTTCAATGGTTCAATCACTTTCAATTTCATAAAGTCTGGCAATCCACCTACATTATGATGACTTTTAATGGTTGCTGATGGGCCTCCGTTTACCGAAACTGATTCGATCACATCCGGATAAATAGTTCCTTGTGCCAGCCATTTCACATCCTGAATCTGATGCGCTTCGTCATCAAACACATCAATAAAGGTATTACCAATTACTTTTCGTTTCGCTTCTGGTTCTGAAATTCCAGCTAGGTTTTTCAAGAATAATTCAGAGGCATCTACACCTTTAACGTTCAATCCCATTCCTTCGTATTGGGTAAGAACGCTTTCAAATTCGTTTTTACGCAACAATCCGTTGTTTACAAAGATGCAATACAAGTTTTTACCAATTGCTTTGTGCAATAACACCGCCGCAACAGACGAATCTACACCTCCGGATAATCCTAAGACCACCTTATCATCTCCCACCTCATCTTTAATTTCCTGAACGGTGGTTTCTACGAAAGAATCTGGCGTCCAGTTTTGTTCAATCTGTGCAATAGAAACCAAAAAGTTTGCCAATAATTTTTTTCCGTCCGTTGAATGGTATACCTCTGGATGAAATTGAATTCCGTACGTGGTTTCATTTTCAATTTTATAAGCTGCATTTTCTACGTCTTTTGTACTTGCCAATAAGACAGCATCCGTCGGTAATTTTTTAATCGTATCCGAATGACTCATCCACACCTGACTTTCTTCTTCAATTCCTTCGAAGAAAACCTCATTACCTTTTATGTACGATAAATTCGCACGACCATATTCACGGGTATTGGATTCATCTACCCTTCCGTCGAAGAAATGAGCCAGATACTGAGCACCATAACAAACGGCTAGTAAAGGTAATTTTCCTTTGATATTCGATAAATCTGGATGTAAAACTTGTTCACCGCGAACTGAATTCGGGCTACCTGATAAAATCACGGCCTTAACCTTATCTAAGGAAGCTGGAATTTTATTATACGGATGAATTTCACAATAAATATTTAGTTCTCTAACTCGTCTGGCAATAAGTTGTGTATACTGAGAACCGAAATCTAATATTAATACGTAGTCTTGTTGCATGTGCAAAAATAATAGATTGAGTTAAGAGTTAACCCAAATTATTTTACTTTTTTACAAATAAGTATGATCGAAATTAAATGGTAATAAACTGGTGATGGATTCCACCTCAACCAC
>JALQZD010000154.1 GCA_023258495.1 Polaribacter sp. | reverse complement strand
CAAGAGGAGGAGCAAGTCACAAAAAGTGGTCATTTTTGATCTCTTTTCTTGTTTATGGACCTTTCATTTATTTATAAATCAACAACTTACGTTTTCAAAAAACCGGTTCGGGCTTTTTCATTTTGAAAATCGACCAAATTGGGAAAGCTGCAGCTTATCCTTGTAACTCGTTAAAGGATAGTGGTTTAGGTCTTAGGACCTTTTTTGAAATTTTTCACCCTCAAGAACAAGTTTGATATCAGAGGAGTTGTGGGCAAATGTCTTTATCGAAGATGATGACATGGTTCCATCTTTGGATACTTCTTCAGAGAGTTTCAGTAAGGATTTGATTGGAGGAGTAAAGGTGTATTTTGGCTTGTCATTTTTGTCGAATACAACTTTAGATCCAAACACTTTACTAAGCAACTTTTTCTTTGTTTTTCCGTCCGCATTTCGATAAAACCCTACTATGTCCTCCAAGAGGGTAATATCATTCAAGAGATAGGATTTAAATGGGACTGACTGATTTTCTAAATTGTCCAATTCACTTTTTGTTCTGAACAATTGAGATTCATTATTGGCTTTTAACTCTTGGTATTCAACTGAAGTGATTTTACCATCCATGTATTCCTCTTGTAGAAAGTTTTTACGGTTATTCAACCGGTGAATTTCCTTTTCAAGAAGTTTAATATTAGATTTCCTACCAGCATCTAATTTCTCGAATTTATCTTCAAGTACCGCTTTGTAAACATTTAGAATTTTACTCGACACTTGTATTCTTGAGAGTATTTTTTCGATTTGTTTATGACTCCATTCAAGAGGGAATCGTTGACACCTATTCTTAGTACATACGTAATAGTGATAATAGTTAGATCGACCTTTACTCTTATATGCTGATAACGTTCTACCATGTTTTGGACACTTTAAAAATCCTTTGAGAGGGTACAGATCCGCATCATTTGTTTTAAAATTCATGTTCCGTTTTCTCCCCTCGAGAACCACATTTGCTGCATGGAATAACTCGTCTGACACCAGCGCGGGATGTAATCCATCAATAATTCGTTCGGGATTATCTTTAAAAGGAAGAAGATGAATTTTACCCGTATAAGCAATATTCCTGATAATGTTAGGGAATTGGTTTTTGGTGATGTTGATTCCTTTTGAATTAACCCACCTACGTATCTCATCAGCAGAATATAATCCACTTGCCATTTTTTCAAAGGACTCCTTAATGATTGGAGCTTTCTCATCAAATTCCATGGTTGGATACTTATCAAGTCTGACACATTTATATCCTCTTAATGGAGAACCTGTCCACCCCCCAAATGTTCTGCATCGGTAGGACCCTTCTTTTGTACGGAGGGACAGTTTTTCATTCTCAACCTGAGGCAGTGCATAATTAATGGCTTCTATAATTAATGACTCAGGTGATGAAGTGTCAACATTCCCCTCTACATATTCTACCGTACAACCGAGAACTCCCAATTTTTCCTTTTCAATCAGAGATAAAAGAAGATTACGTGAAAAACGATCTGGTCGTAAAAAAACAATAGAAGATATCTTGGTATTCGGATTTTTACTTTTTGATCTGATAATCTGTAAAAGCTTTAACCACTCAGGGCGATTGAAATCCTTAGCTGAATAGTCTTCTTTGAATGAAGCGGAAATTTTGTATCCTTTTAACTCACAATACTTGGCAATGGTTTGTTCTTGGTAATCCAAGGAGTACCCTTGCTGAGCCTGTTCGTCTGTGGAAACGCGTGAATACGATATAATATTTTTCATGCTGCTTTTTTGTGGTGATCAGAGCTAATATCAACATCGTCCATATTCTGCGCAGCATCTTGAAGTGGATTCTTAGAAACGAAATTATTGTACTCCAATTCTGAAAGAATAGAGAATAACTCAAATATTATAATTGAATCGTCCTTGAGTTCCAATTTGTTTGTTTCTAAAAGTCTATCGAATTGCGCAAGTGTCATTACAGATGGTTTGATAAAAATTGCTCCATTCTAATTAGATTTGACTCCAATACTTCAACGGCATTGTAGACGTTCGATAATTTCTTCGATCTTGATATTATCTTTTCAGTAATTCTTTGAATGTCATATTCAGATGGAATAACTGAAATCTCCGGTTTTTCTAATTTCAGACCCGGTATTATTCCCGTGTACTCTGTCAATCTTTTTTCCATTAGATTGAACATATACTCTGCATTCTTTTCTGTTGTCAAAATTGCGTCGTGGATTGTGAAAATGGGCTCATTTGGAAATCTCTCATTAAACTCTTTTGAAATGACGTCAAGAACCAAATAACTCTCTGACCGTTGGAGAATGAATGAAAAATTTCTTTCACCAATGACATTTAAACAAGAGGTGATAAAGGAATTTATTGATGGGAATTGACGTACCAAATACTTAAGTTCATTCTTCCTTTTAGCCTTAGAATTATTAAAGAACAGAAACTGCATTGTTTTCTGTTTTAATCGTTCTCTTTCAATTTTGGTTGGTTCCCTACCAAGTTCATTTTTTAGTACATGAGAATAAAAATCATCATAAAAGGGAATGTCTCTATATTTTTTAACCCCATCCTCTTTTCCTTCCAAAAAACGCGGAAACAATATTATCCCTCCTATACCTTTATTTATTCTATTCTTGTTGTATAGTATGTTGTTACCATTATAATAACTACTATCTAATATTGTAGCAAGAATAAATGGTTGTGAAGATTTTATATCAATAGAAAATAACCTCTTATCATTAACAAGAATAAATGGTCTTATGATTCTATTTAATGACGTCAATGAGCTATAGTACCTATAATTCGTTTTGGATCTACCATAAAATATTTCATTACCATTTATATCATCTACAATACATAGATTCCTTCCGATATAGTTATCGAGAAGTACCTTTTGATTATCACCTTTTATTCTATTTCCTATTTCCGAATGCAGGTTCAATAGGTAGGTGTATACATTATTGTCAAATGATAATTGGTGTAAACTAAATTGCTCAGATAGAAAATCAGGCTTTTTCCCCTCCTTGACCCTACGTTCTTTGAACTGAAATTTCTGAACTGGAGAATTTAAATACCTCTTGGAAAGTCTGTATAACTTGGATTCCTTTCCCACCTCGTAATGCGAAGACATCTCTACAATTGGATCCTCACCTTCTGTGATTTCTTTATGAAAATCAGAATAGTAGTTACCTAAAACTCTCTTCTTGAAACGAGAACTCAGATATACATACCCCTGTTTATTAAAACGATAGGTATTATAGTTCGTTGGAGTCAATTTTGAGATGATTTTCAGGGTTCTTACGATCATATTCTTTCGAACAGTATCGGAATATCCGTTTCCTGTATAGAGTCTCTCTAAACTTAAGTTTTGAGGATAGATAAGAGTTTTCATTTGTGTCAAGATTTAGTGGAATGAGAAATTTCTTGACCTAACATTTCCATAAACTTTTCGAATCCTGATCGTAAATTTTTGTGTCCTCCTGACATTTTTACCAATTGAAGAACCATACTACAAGCGGATTGAATTTCTTCTTCTGACATTATTATGTCTTCCCCCATCTCAAAAAAGGATTCTCCATTTAAGTAGAAGTACAGTTTTGTGCTGTCATCTGAATAATTAACGACACAGAACTCCTTTTTAGGAAAGTTCATGGAAAGGACTTGAACTTGAATGAAATCGTTTGATGTCATGTTCTCTTTAATCATTGTTTTCATAATAAATGTTGTTCGGTTTAACCCCCGTCCCCGGAATAAATAATTACATGAACTATACTTTAGTCTTAATTCCCTGTTTGATACTAATTATCTGATCACTTAAACCGTTTTTGTAGAAACAAACGTCTATTTCGTCACCAAATTGGTAAATCATACAATAAACGTTACGAGGGTTCTTCGAAGACACTTCCAAGTTTGGAATGACTCCATTTTTTGGATCTTTAATTTGAACAATTACATCAGGAATATCCTCTGTGAATTTGTCATCACTTTTTTTCATTTTCATATAGGTTTAGGATTCCATTAGACTCAATGGAGATCGATTACAATTATTAAACGACTTAATTGTGGAAGGAATGATTATATATCACTACTCCCGTAAAAATCATTGAATCTCAGGCAGCTGTTTCAATTTCATCACCAAACACCTTGCTCATGAGAGTCTCAAAATCACTCTGATTTATTTCATCAAGAGTGTTTTCAATCACCTTACAACCCACCTTATGGTAATGGTTTGAAAGTTCGGTAGAGAGGTAGTTTCTGTTCAGAAGAAGTGCAATTCGTCCAACAGTATTTCCACCCCCGAAAGGATCGTAAACAAGGTCTCCCTCATCTGTAGTCATCATGATTGGTAGTACAGGAAGAAGTTCAGCCATGGCCGCGGGGTGACCCTCAGAGTGTGCTTTATACAATGGGACATTCTTACCTGTTGCACATACAATCATGTGCTCAACCTCTTGTTGACTAATGTGATTGTAGATCTTTTGGTATGGTTTTGATAACGACTTAACCTTTTCCCATACTACTCCATTTTCATCTACATCCTTCGCCCCATTTGTAATCTTAATATTCTTGGGTCGATCGGTGTAGGTGATCATATTGTATTTGGCCTCAGTTGGATCAACTACGAACCATAATATGTACTCAATTTTATTAGTTGGACGTTTTACATTCTCATTAATCGGTTTCGGGTTTGGTTTAGACCATATCAAAGTCTCCTTGTAAACAAGATTAGTCTTTTCAAGAATTGAACGTTTCACTAAGTCAGGTACATCCATTGCGCATCCATCAACGTATGTATCTCCGATATTTACAAATACGTTTGATGAATCCTTTAGTGAAACTTCGATATCTGCGAATATGTCACCAATTTTGGATGCAAATTCCTGAGGGGTTTCCTCGTGTCCCAACTGGCTGTAATCCTCTTCATGTTCATAATTGCGAAGCTTCCAATATGGGATTGATGTCATTAGGGTATCAACACTTGAATGAAACTCAACCTGATTCCTGATATCAGTACAATTCATTCGTAGTGAGGTACTCTTTTCAGGGATCACAAAAGTGTCTTGATATTCATTAGCCAAGAATTCTCTATCGATGATGAATTTATTAACCTGACTAATATTCAATCCACCCTTTTTGAGTTGGTCGGTAAAACCATACCCCTTTTCCAAATCGATCTCTCTTAACTCATCGATGTATCGCTCACAGTCCGTTAACGACCATCCTTTGGTAACCACTCCGTTCAATAAGAGTTTATCCTCGAAGTCATTCTCCACGATTTTGTCAAGTTGACGAATAGCGGTGTTAGACTTCCATCGATACTCAAGTTTCTTTTGAATGATCTCGTATCGATTATAGGTTTCTCCCTCAGGTCTTTTTCCTTGACGTTTTGGAACAGAATTCAGCACCTGAAACACCTCATTGGTTAGATCAAGATCCGTTTTAACTCGGTAGGTGTTTAATGACACCCTGAGATCAATTGTTGGATTAAGTTCAACTACTTGAACTTTCACATTTTCAGAACCTAATTCACTAAGTAGATTAAGTCTGCGGTAGCCATCAACTAAGGTATAATCTGAAGTAACTACCAACGGAATTAACTGACCCTCAGCTTTGAGGGAGTTCTTGAGTTGTTCCTCAGATTCCTCTGATTGAATTTGATAGAATGTTTTGAAGTTCTCAACTTCTACTACTTGATCGATTTTAATGACTTCGATTTGTCCCATTGATTTTTTCATGATATAAAATTTTAAATTATACCACGAAGAAAATGGTTAAAAAACTGATAATGAGACGTTTACGATATCATAATTATTGAATGTGATATCATATTTTAAATTTTATTATACGTTTGTCTCTTTCGATGAGTATCGTGTAATAATGCTTATCTTCATTTATCTCCATAGATATTTCATAAAATCGAGAAAAATTCTGTCCAACACTTTTTACAATGGAAGTCTTGATCATATTTCTGATCTTCTCAAATTCCCTTATCATATTTGCCCTAACTAAATTCTCACCATTATCTAAATCATTAGCATTAATTAATTCTTGATTAGAATTTACTTTTGACCAACCTACCCTGGTAGCTATCCTATGAATCTCCCCCTTGTAGTTACTTAAGTGATTGTAGATATTAAATACCTTTTCGACAAACTCTTTCTTGGAAATGTCTGAGGTTTTGATCTTTTTTTCAATATCTAAGAAATGTATGTAGAATGACTTTGGTTGAGCATTTAATGAAATTTCTACATCCCCTACATTTATTTTACCTTCTTCATTTATTACGATAGGTAACACAACCTTTTCAGGAGACTCCCCTCTTACAACATATTTATTCCTAAGGTCACTAATAATCTCTTCAATATGCGAGAGGACTAATGGATTGGAAATCTCATTTTTCGCGCTTTCATAACATTCGTCACATATATATCCAGCAATGAATTTGTCCGAGATTTTAACTTTATCGGCACACATTGAATTAATACAAGTGTGCTTATCAAAATGTATTCTATGATCTAATTCTTCAAACGGAAGTTCCTCCCAATCATTTCCAATCTTTTTTTCAATCTTCAGATTAATTAAACTCTGAAATAGGTTTTCGATTATTTGAAACGAAATTGGATAGCGATAATCTTTTCTTGTGTAAAATTCCCAATCACTTCCTATAACAAATGCATTGGTTTCTCTAAAAGCACTAAACCAATTACTTGAATGAAGTTTATCTGATATTAAGATAAAATAATCTCCTTCGGGGATGTTGTTCTGTCTTCTAAAAACATTGCAGATTCTATAGAATTGATCATTTGATAATCGGCTGAAATCATTAAATCCTGTCAAATAATCATCAAAATGATCCTTAGACTTGACTGGTGATTTTTGGAAACTAATAATACCTGGTGTTTGATTTAAGGTTTCAACCACATTATCCAGTATCTCTTCTGAGAAATCAGGGGTACAAGTTATATGGACTTTCATAGGCGTGTTATTAATTCTTAGAAATTAGAAAAATTTTCCATTTAGACTTCTTCTTAATCCTAATATGTTCACTTTCAATAACTCAATTAGTTGACTTTTTATTATGTATGACATATTTATATAGAAACTTTATTCACTAATGAACAAAGACGTCATGATTTCCATCAGAATTACCCCTCAACAATATGTTACATTACTTGAAACACTTATAAAAACAAATAAGAACAAATCTGAATTTATAAGGGAGTCTCTGCTCGAATCAATTGATAAAATGACATCTAAAAGTTGTCGTAAACGAGACATCACCAACTGGTTGGGATAAGGTTAGAACATAAACAATTGAATTCTCGTTTAAGATGATGCCGATCAAATAATTACAGTTTGGACGATAACTATTTTGATCGGCAGAAAGGGTGGTTGGGAATTGTTCCCACTTCAAAGTAAGAGGGGATTTTTTCCTTTAGGATCTCAGGTACCTTTTTGTGAGTTCCGATGCTAATGCTTCACACAAAATCTCCTGTGGATGATTATCGACACCATAGATCTCAATCTGCTTCTGATAGAGTTGATTCTTAGCATCACTTGTTATCAAATAGAAATGAAAGAATTCATGAATGAGGACATGTATGACGCGTTTAGGGGTTAGATTATTTTCTCTGTATAGATAAATCGTGTTCTTATGAAAAGAATACTCCCCGGCATAATCTGAGGGACCATCTACCATAATCAACTGAGGTTTCTTCTTTGAAGATGGATACAATTCCAAACACCAGTTCAAAACACCATCTGCCAATTCAAATTGCCAGTCATCCTGATGTCGGATCAGAAACTTAAGTGCCTCATAGATTATGGTTACAATCAATAATCCCCCAACTATGATAAAGTAATACGTAAAGAAAGTATCCATCACATTAACTTTTTCACTTTCATTATTGTCTTTGGCGAGGCATCTACTTGTTTCGCTACTTCTCGGATGGATAATCCCATTTCTAAGTAGTGAATTATTCTCTTCGATTTCGATTTAGCCAAGAACTTACTCTTTGACTCGTTACTGTTTTTAGGGCGACCAAGAGTACCGCCGTTCTGTAAATAGATCATTCGGCCTGTGGATGTTCGCTCCTTTATATTTTCCAACTCCATCTCATAAAGAGAGCTCATAGTTGCACCGAGTATCTTCCAAACGGGATTTTTCTTCCCATTAGGTCTTGATTCAATTCCAAGATTTCTTATTCTAACATTAACCTTATTTTGGTCCAGCCAATCGAGTGTTGAAATTACGTCACCAGTATTCCTGCCAAGACGCGAGAACTCCTCTGTAACTAATACAGTAACTTTTCCGTCTTCGACAAGTTGAACTAATTTTTGAGCTTCAACTCTATCTCTAAAATTCACCGAGCCTGATACCTTGTCGAGAAGAGTGAGATCGTATATATCTGTATCTGCTTCAAATCGATTTCCTGACTGTAGCATCGTACTCACCCTATTATACTTTATTTTCATATTCGTGGGATTTTAATTCACACATTAAAAGTCCCGCGAAAATGCCGTAATGCCTAAGAGTTAGGTAATATTTAGCGCAAGTTTAGCGCTTCCCTTTTTATTAAGATTAAATTTCCAATTGCCGAATAAAATTGACAGTGGAACCCCCGTGGGGGAATCCCCTGCCAGACTCCCTGCCAGGAATCCCCCCTCTATATATACATATATATGAGTCGGATCCTAATTCAATATCCCGCGCGAAATATTTTCCAATTTTTACTTCAAAATCAGAAAGTGGCTCAAATCAATTTTAAAAATTTTGGCAGTTTTTGCCAGAAATCGACTTATTATACCTCTTTAAGTACATCAAGAATTTTAACCATAGCATAAGTATCCAACTCACAGTACTCAAGGAGTTGTTTCCTTGTTTCTTCAACGTCACCTTCAAATGTTCCATTTACCATTGATAAAAATGTATTCGATGCAGTGCCTCCTTCTTTAATATCAAGGTCGTTGTATGAGAGCTCAGGAATTAAAGCAGGAAGAACTGACTTAATAGAATAACTCCCTCTCATTTCGGGGGTATAATACCATTTCTGTTGAAAAGGAATCATAAGATCTTTAAGTCTATTTACAATCCCTCTTAACTCATTAGAATACT
The DNA here is from genome assembly GCA_023258495.1 of Polaribacter sp. Classification (GTDB taxonomy): domain Bacteria; phylum Bacteroidota; class Bacteroidia; order Flavobacteriales; family Flavobacteriaceae; genus Polaribacter. The sequence continues at coordinate 3,818 of JALQZD010000154.1, read as the reverse complement.
CAGGGAATGATTCGATTAGGTCATTGAGCTTACCCCGCTCAAAACTAATGTTAAAGACTAAAATGTCTCCACTTTTGGCACAGTCCTGAATCAGTTGTTCTATGAACCCAATTCTTGGATCTTCAGTTGGATCTGCGAGATACTCTCTATGTTCTATTTCAGAAGTTGAAGTCTCTCGAATATGCAGTGAATACTGAAATACCAATTGCTGGTAGGGTCTACTACCTTCATAAATTGGAACCGCAGGACCAATAGTTTCGAAATCTAAAAAGTATAATGGGTAATTTAATTCACTTGTGAAGTTTCTTATTTCATCAATGTCAATATGAGTCGATCCACTTATTTCTGATTTAACCTGTAACACTTGATTTGGATTCAAGTCTGTTTGACTGAGATCAATATCATGCAATGTGAGTACTCCCTGATTATATAGATCAAATTTCTTGTCCTTGTTAAGTCTCGAAATGTCAAAAACTGAGTATTCAGGAATGTGCTTCCAACACGTCCCCTTGAAATCACAATCATATGGATCCGTACAATGATTTCCGATATCAACTTGAGGGATATCAGGACTCTCAATCACATTTTTAAGTCTCCTAACCTCATTTGGTATTCGTGGGAGATAATCTAAAACTTGATCATATACAGATTCAATTCTGAATAATTGATGGAGGTCTAATTCTCCATCTTTTGTGTATTGGTTATTTTAAAGACTCCATTTTTATATGGATACTTTTGGTTATTGATATACTGACGAACTTCATTTGCTGAGTAGATCCCTAAGGCCAATCTTTCGAAACATTCTTTTATATAGGGAGCAGCCTCATTGGGTCTTAATGTTGATTTGTTTTCAACTCTACAATTATCATACCCACGAGGAGCAGAACCAGTCCAACAACCTTCGATTCTTGCTCTTCTTGATCCTTCTGTTGTACGAATAGAGTTTTTGTCATTCTCTACCTCAGGGAGTGTTAAATAGATACTTAAAAGGACTTTACTATCTGGATTGGTGAGGTCGATAGGTTGTTCTACTGTTGAAATTAAAACCCCCAATTTTTCCAAAGTACACGGTATGGAATGTAGCGTAGCGGAATGGAATAACGGGCTACTCTTGCTGTGCGGTGCAGCAAGTGGTTGAATGAAGGGAGTGAGGTACGAATGAACGCAATGAACCTACTGGAGGCACATGGGTGTGGGAGGGTTGATTTGTGTACTTGCTTAAACCTCAAACTAAAAAAGGATTCATTTATCAATATTATTAACCAATGAATCAAAGTAACTGGTCAATTGAGCTTTTTTTAAGGAATCCAGTTTGGCATTAGTGTGCATTAATAAATATGAAGGAAGAGGCATTTTATCATCTGCAATTTGACTAATAATTGACTTTATTTTCATTCGTTTCATGCGGTTCGAAAGATTGCCAAATTCGGAAAGGTTTAATTCAGATTTACCTTCTGAAATATGATTTTGTAATAGCCAACCTATGGGTTGAACATTGCTATACCATGGGTATCTTGATTGGTTGCTGTGGCAATTGTAACACGATGATTGAATCATATTGCCAATATCAATTGGTGGTTGGTAGGATTTGATAAAATCAGCATTACTTACTAACTCTGTTTCATTGCGTTGAATGGGGATGAATTGAATCCCCACCAACACAATAAATAGTACCCCTAAGGATAATCTATTCCATTTTCTCATTTCATTGAAATTGTCTCCTTTACTGAACCACAAGTAAGCATCTTACTGCCAAATAAAGGGTTTTTGATCTCTTGTGACGCACTTAGCCAACTTCCTCCATTTCCTTTGTTGTACATGGGGCAAAATTGCTGATAAAGGGTTCTATCCGTGCCAACTTGTGCAAGTAAGTCCATGAAGTCCTTTGTCATGCCTTCAAAATGCTCTCGCTGATGTGCTATTTCACTTTTGGCAATGTGCTCACCATGTTCTGTTAGGACTTCCAATATTTCCTTTATGACCGCTTGTTTAGAGGCTTCAAAAGTAGAAATATCCAGACTTGAAGTAGCCTCTGCAAGTTGTTGACCTGCGTTGGCAGCAGCTTTTGAATCATCTTGAACTAATGCGGTTTTTAAAGCGAGATAAACGTCTATCAAAGCAGTAATGGAATTGTTTTCTTCCATACTCATTTCTGAGCCTGTGGGCATTGTATGATCTGCCTCATGCGACATTGCACTGTGATCGTGCTGTTTCGCTGATTCTTCCTGATTTTTCTGGTTTGAATTGCCACAAGCAATTAGCGATAGACTTAAACTAACTGAAAGTATTAAGGCAAGCATTGAATTTGATTTTTTCATTTTTTTAGAATTTATAAGTTAAACATTTGAATTACTGACAAGCCAAGAATGGTAAGGAGCACAATAGCCCAGATCACTCTGGAAGCCCATTTTTTAAGTTTTGAAGTAGGAGGCTGATCTCCCGTTTTACAACACGATTTCATTTGATCGTTTTAGTATTTTCACCACAACTGAGCATAGCCTGACCGAAGTAAGGATTGAGAATTTCCTCTTTATTGCTCAACCAGTCTGCCCCTTTATTAGAATCGGCCATTGGGCAATGTTGTACATAAACAGTGGTAGAGATTGGTACAAAGGATTCTGCAATAGCTATCATTGATCTTGAAACTTCAATGAAACTCGCCCTTAGGGCTTTTATATCAGAAAGGTGTTCAAGATGCTGTGTACTCTGTTTCAATGCGGATGATTGTTGCATCCAAAGCGTATGGGCATCACCTTTGAAAAGATTCATGTCCACTTTTGATAGGGAGCTGTTTATTGCATTTCCTGCTGCTTTAGCTTTTTCAAAATCATCATTCACCAGCGCATTTTTCATTTTGAAATAGCTATCAAATAATGGTACTAGTGACTTTTTGGCTTCATCAGATATTGCTGTTTTCTTTGATTTAACTGGCATATTTGTCATTGTAGTATTCTGGTTACCTCCATGATTATGACCAGTCATTGCCACACCACCTTCCGGATTCATCATGCTTGGTTTCCCTGATAATTGAGCAGCAGCATCTATACTGAATGTACCATTGATTGCAATTTCTTCACCAGATTGTAAACCCGACTCTATCACATAACTTTCTCCTAACTCCGGTCCCAGTGTCACCTCTCGCATCAAGAAACCAACGCCTTGTGCTGAGGTTTGCATCACATAAACTACAGAGCGTTTTCCCGTCCACATAACGGCAGTTTTGGGAACGGTCAAAGATGTATTAGAGGTATTGGTTTTTGACTCAATCGTTCCGCTGGCAAACATTTCCGGTTTGAGCAGTAATTCCTTGTTTGCGGTTTCAATTCTGGCTTTCGCTACTCTTGTTTTCGGGTCAATGACAGGGTCGATATAGCTAATCGCTCCATTAAAGGTTTTACCTGGTAAAGATTGGATGGTGTATGAAACTGCATCACCTTTCTTTATCCAACTCATATCCGATTCATAGACATCAAATAGCACCCATACTTTGGAAAGGTCTGCAATTTCGTATAGGGCTTCACCTTGTTTAATATAGTCACCAAGATTGACCCTTTTTTGAGTAACATAGCCCGAAACATTTGCAAGAATTGGAAACTGTTCAATTGTTTTATCAGATGCCAATATCTGGTCTATCTGCTTGTCTGTGAGCTTCCAGTTTTTCAACTTTTCTTTTGCCGCAGTGAACAATGCAGGCTGGGTTTCTTTGATTTTTTTTGCTTCAAACAGTTCTTCTTGTGCGGTGACTAAATCAGGAGAATAGATGTAAGCTATGATCTGACCTTCTTTAACAAAGTCCCCTGTAAAGTTGACGGTTAGTT